>LUOC01000037.1 GCA_001626655.1 Fidelibacterota bacterium REDSEA-S14_B6
GAATAAACAGTTTGATTTGGACGAAGGAAGCGGTTATTTTGATCAACTGATGTTAGAGCGTCATTTTTTCAAATCGTTCTGCCTTGTGACGGGGTTGGCGTTTTCGCTCAACGCACCTCTCTTCGCACAGGAGGAGAATGTTCCCGTCGAGGAGGAACCTGCGGTTGAGGAGAGCGAGGAGGCGCAGGAAGCTGAAGAGAGTGAGAAGGAGCCGGCAAGAGTAAGCCGTAAGCGTTTTTCACTGAAGCTGCCACCCAAGGCGCAGGAACTGTTCGACGCCATCCGGCAAGGAAATACAAAAGTGATTGAAGCGGTCTTTCGGCCCATGGAATTCCGTGAGCCCATCGCGACCATCCCGGCAGAAGGGCGTTTCGGCGTCGGATTCTACGGCTGGAAAGGACTCAACTTCCTCAAGATTAATCCCAATTCCATTATGTACGAAGGTGATGTGGAAGACCGCCTCAGCGACATCAGTTTCTCCGGCAGGATGGGGTCGTTTCTGGAGATGGAGGGGGGGCAGACAAATCTGTCTTACGCCCTGTTCGGGAAAAGTTACGTGGACATCCTGACCGGCCTCGGCGTGAGGTATTCATCAATTTTCCCATTCCCGAGGATGGAGCTCCGCGAAGATATGATCATCACCGGACCACCCACAGTTCCTGAATCGTGGGGGATCGAGCGAAAGTTCTCTCCATCCGTCATGGAGATGAATATCGTCTCCTCATATATCATGCGGTGGCACCCGAAGTGGTTTATCCATTTCAAGTATTCTTATGGCGTGAACTATACCCGTTTCTACAAGGATGAAAGAATGGACAGCTCGCCTTACGGAACCGGGACGTCCTCGGCCTATTCAGTCGGGCTGAAGATTATTACAGAATCGCCGAGTGAGGCGCGGTATGCCTGGGGGCTGGAGTTAAGACACATTTTTCACGATGTTCGGAAGATCAGTGATCCTCTGGAGATTACGCCCATAACAGGAATGAAGCTCCCGAATCTCGGCGTCTTCTTCACTTTCAGCGCCTTTTACGGGGGCCGGAAAACGGCAGGCGACGAGGCGAAAAGTCTATTCCTGGATAGAGATTATGTAGCGGCCCGCCCGAAATTTCTCGAGTTCATGAACGCCCATCCGAACCACGCCCGGATGGCGCGGGCCAAGAAACTCCTCGACATTACCAACAAACGGATTCCCCACCAGCTCTACGCAGAGGGGGGCGACCTGCAGGGGCAAAAGGCGATGGATGACGCCGCCAAGAAATACGTGGAAGCGCTCACTACCGCCGAGGATACACTCATCGACAGGTTGCAGGATCGGCTGGACGAACTGGTGGCGTTCTATATTGCCGACGGGACGGAACTGTTTGAAGACCGTCAGTACGAAGAGGCGCTGGCGAGTCTCGGAAAGGCGGCGGCCCTCACAAAGGAGGGGGAGCGGGCCCAGAACACCCTCAGGGCAAAAATCCTCATGGCGCAGGGTGCCGACCTTGCCGCGGTTGGCCTCTATACACTTGCCATCGAAAAATATGACGCCGTCCCCGAACTGGACAGAACGTTGACTGTGGAAGCGAGGCGAGCCGGAATGAAGGCGGCTGTGGGGATGGTGGGCGACGTCAACAAAGCGAGCGACGTGGCGTCTCTCCGGCTGGCGCTGAAATCACTGAAGACCGCGCGGGATATGTTCGCTCCCGCCGAATTCAAGTATAACGATTATATCTCATCGCTGGAGGCGCGGCTGACGGCGAGGGACTCAGTCGAAGTGAGGCAGGAGATGGGGCGTTCCTTAGATGAAGCGAGAGAGGTCCTGACGCGCCGTCACATGCCGAGACTCGAAACGGGCATGCTAGTTTCAGACGTGGAAGACTTGCTCGGCGCTCCCGATGAGATTGTGGAAGAGGTGCGCGGAAAAGACGGGAACTATCAGATGTGGATCTACAACTTGCCTGACAGACAGAAGCGCCTTCTCTATTTCGAGAACTATATTCTATTCAAGATCGAGACCGGCTGAAGTCAGAGCAGGTGCGCGTTCTGCCTGACGAAGGCGATCTCCTGGCCGATCACCTTCATAACGCCCGTCGCGGGCACGGCGAACAGCATCCCGAGAGGGCCGAGGATTGTTCCTCCAATAATCAACGCAATCATCACCAGCATGGGGTGAAGGCCGACACTCTTTCCGACGAGCGTCGGTGTGATGAGGTTCCCTTCAATCTGCTGGACGACAATGAACATCAGAATTATATCCAGTATGAAGAAAGGTGACGGCACCACGCCAAAGAGCATGTGGGCGACGGCCGCCTCGCTGCCGAGGTTGTTCATGAAGGCGATCAGAATTGCCGGTACCATTCCGACGAACGGCCCCACGAGGGGGATCAGGTTCGCCAGTCCGGCTATGATTCCGATGAAGACGATGAGTGTCAGGTTCGCGCCGGCCAGATTCAAAATGACAAGTCCGATGACAGACATGAGCGCCACACTGGCCGCCGAGAGAAACTGCCCTCGAAGGTAACTGGAGACCGATTTTTCGATATTGAAGATGAGCTTCAGGCCGACCTCGAAATATTTGTTTGAGATGTAGCTCACGAGAGTCTTTCGGAAGGAGTGATACTCCGCCAGCAGAATGATGGTAAAGATTAGGATCATGGCGGCGGTGAGCATAAAGCTTCCGATGGCGCCGGCGAGGGAAGCGAGATTCTCAACAACTGCATTAATGAAAGTACTGAGCGTGGATGCGAAATCGCCACTGGAGGAGACCATGTTGGAAGCAAAGCCCGGCAGGGCGGCCATGAACCTTTCGCCGAGGCCCTTGAACTCAGCGGTGAGTGTAGCGGGGTCCACGCGGGAAGAGAACTCGGCCGCCTGAGATGAAAGCTGGGAAATAAAGCTTCCGATAAAGATTCCGATCCCCGCCAGCACGCCGACCGTGATCAACAAAACACTGATCCCTCGACTGTGGATTCTTCTCTCCAACGCATCCACTGACGAAAGCAGGACCGTCGTAAATAGAAAAGCGAAAACGAGCATCAGGACGACGTTGGAGACAAAAGGCCAGACGAAATACAGAAAGCCCGCCGCCACCAGGCCGACGAGAAGACGGTAAATCAGCTGGAAATAGTCGGTCGGAAGATTCTTATCCATCGTCCTCCACGCCCTGCGCCTCCATCAGGAGACTGTTTGTGCCTCTTAACCGTTCACCGAGCATACCGCCCAGATTGAAGAGAATCTTGTTCGCCAGTTCAGGATTGCGATCCTGAAGGGAGAGAAGATCGGCGGTGAAAAAACCGATCAATTCCGCGTCCGTGGTGGCGATGGCGTTTGCCGATCTCGGTTCATCATCAAAGAGGGCCAACTCGCCGAAAAAGTCACCGTCGGTCAGTTCGGCAAGGACACTTTCACTACCGGTCCTAGTCCCTATCGTAATCTTGACCGTCCCCTTCATAATGATGTACATCCCTTCACCGGGGGCGCGATTCTTGAACACATAATCGTCCGCGGCGTAGCTTCGGTGGGTCGCTTTCTGTTCTGTTCCATCCTTTGAACAGATTTGGCCAAACTGCATTCTTCACTTTTGTCTCCGAATTGTCTTAGTCTCAAAATAGCGACTTATGTCAGTTCTGGCAAGGAGTTTGGAGAAAGGAATTGTTGACCGTCAATCTTAATTTTGATCCTTGGCAAAGCAGATGAAATCCCCTTTTCGTGTCCTGTTCATCTTCATGACCTCGGTTCTGGCGGGGCAAACGCAAGAGATTGAGAAGGACATCAGATTCCACAGCGGTGAGCTCGACAAGATCAGGCGCGAGATCACGGAATTTGAGAAAAGGATTGGCGAAACATCGAACAGAGAGAAGAGCGAGATCGAACGACTCAACGAAATTGATGAAGAGATATCCCTCGTCAGGGACTTGCTTTTTCGGCTCAGACGAGAGGAGAAACGCAAACGGCACGCCATCGAACAAGCGGAAAAGGCGATCGTTGTGAAAGAAGCGGAACGCGATTCACTTGTGGTCCGCTACACAAAGCGCGTCGTCACTTCGTACAAGAAAGGTCGACTGTCCGATTTGGAGAAGCTGCTCAACTCGGAATCGTGGAGTCAGGCAGTGTATCGGGCGAAGTACCTCAAAATAATTTCGGATTACGACAAGGCGCTGGCGGAGGAGATCAGAAGGACATTGGTTGAAATTGAGCGGCAGCAATCTATTCAGAAGGCGGAACTGGCCGACATCACGAAAATAGACAGGGAAAAATCGTCCCGAAAAAAGTGGCTCGAGCAGCGGCGGAGAGTGCGGAGCAAGCAGCTGGACAACCTCAAGAGGGACAGGCAGCAGATGACAGTGGCTCTCAAGGAGCGGCAAAAGTCGGCTCGGGAGATGGAAGCGATCATCACGCGCCTGGAGCGGGAGCGGGCGGCAAGGATCGCCGAACTCGAACGCCGCCGGAAAGAGGCTGAAATGGTGGCATCAGCTCCGTTCAGACAGCTGAAAGGGAAACTGCCATGGCCCATTGAAGGGGCTGTCATCTCCCGGTTCGGCACCCACCGAAATCCGGAACTGAAGACGGTGACGGAGAACACCGGCATTGACATTCGGGGAAAAACAGGTAGCGAAGTGAAAGCCATCTATGACGGAATTGTTACGACGGTCACCTACATCCGCGGTTACGGCAATACGGTTATTCTGGATCACGGCGACGGTTTCTACTCGGTTTATACCCACGTGATTGATGTGGAGGTGGACGAGAATAGTTATGTGAACGCTCGGGACGTGATCGCTCACGTCGGTGATTCAGGATCGCTAGAAGGGGCGAAGCTTCACTTCGAAATCTGGGAGAATCGAGCCAAACTGAATCCGCAATCGTGGCTGAGGAAACAGAGATGAAATTCGATATCGTCGGTCAGCGGGAGATTTGGAAACGGCTCCTCTCCGTTTTCGGAAGAGATCGGGTCGGCAACGCCTATCTCTTTCACGGGCCTGCAGGAGCGGGGAAGGAGGCTATGGCGATTCGGTTCGCTTCACTGCTCAATTGCCACAACCCCTCTGACACCTCGTGCGGAAGCTGTCCTTCCTGCAGCAAATTCGGCTCGCTTCAGCACCCGAACCTCACGGTCATTGTGCCGTTCCCCCGCGACAAGGTTATTGATAAGAACGATCCTCCTCTGAAGGCGCTGACACCAAGAACAGCGGAATTGCTTACAGAGCTTCTCGGGAAGAAAGGAGAGGACCCTTACGTCAAGCTGGAATTGCCGCGGGCGAAGACCAACCTGATAAACTCCATCAGGGAAATTCGGACAAAGGTTCACCTGAAAGCGGTGGAGTCGGGACAGAAAATCTTTCTCATATTCGAAGCTGAGAAGCTGATGTCCCAACAGGGAGAGTCGGCCAACGCCTTGCTCAAGATGCTCGAAGAACCGCCGCCGGGCACGACCTTGATCCTATGCACGGAGTACCCCGAAAGATTGTTCGAAACAATCCGATCCCGTTGTCAGTCCATCTATTTCCCGGCGGTGACCGAAACTCAAGTTGCGTCACACCTCGAGGACGCTTTCAAACTCCCTCGGGAGGACGCTCTCCTCGTCGCACATCTTTCTCAGGGCAATGTGAGGATGGCCCGGTCGCTTGCCGATTCCGATCTGGGCGAGATTACATCAACGCTTCAGTCGATGCTCTCCTGGGCCGTTTCCGGGACAGCGAGCAGCTGGAGGAAGTTTCTCGCCCACGGCGCTGTGACTTATCGCTCAAGCCCGGCCGAACTTGCATTCCAGTTTCAGCTCCTCAGTTACTGGTTCAGGGACGCCCTCCACGCTCAAAAACTGAATGGCGATTCACAGTTCATCCTATCGATGTTGGAGAAGGAGGTACGGCAGTTCAGCGATCGGTACCCCGAAGCAGACCATCCGAGGATCATCGCCGCCATTGAAAAGTGTGCCGATTCGCTGAGCCGGAATTTTCAGGTAAATTTGGTCCTGATGAATCTGTTAATGGAAGTTCGAGACGGCCTGAACAGTCAGCAATGAGCAAGTTCTACATCACCACGCCGATCTATTATGTGAACGACAAGCCTCACATCGGTCACGCATATACAACGATACTTGCTGATGTTCTGGCGCGCTATTATCGCGACAGCAGTGAGGACGTTTTCTTCCTCACCGGACTGGACGAACACGGTCAGAAAGTGCAGCAGGCGGCGGATGCCAGAGGTGTGGCTCCTCAGGAGCACTGTGATGAAATGGCGCCCCGGTTCCAAGAACTGTGGAAAAAACTCCACATTTCAAACGATGACTTTATCCGTACCACCGAGGATCGGCACGTCAAGGTGGTGCAGGATATCTTGCAGACTGTCTTCGACAGCGGAGATGTTTACGAGGACGAATATGAAGGGCTCTATTCAGTCTCTGAGGAGCGGTTCATTACTGAGAGGGAGGCGGAGTCGGGCGAGTTCAGGGACATCAAAAAACTGAAGGAGAAAAACTATTTCTTCGGAATGTCCAAGTATCAGAACGCGCTCATAGATCATATCCACGCCAATCCGCTCTTTATTCAGCCGGAGCACCGCAAGAACGAAGTGCTCGGTTTCCTGAAACAGCCGCTGGGCGATCTCTGTATTTCGCGCCCGAAGTCGCGACTGAGCTGGGGGATCGATCTCCCCTTTGACAGCGATTATATCACCTATGTCTGGTTTGATGCACTGATCAACTATGTTACAGCCACCGGCTACGGTGTTGACGGCGAAAGCTATGAAAAATGGTGGCCGTGCGAGTACCACCTTATCGGAAAGGACATCCTGACCACGCACGCTGTCTACTGGCCCACCATGCTAATGTCGGCGGGAATGCCGCTGCCGAAATCGATTTTCGCCCACGGCTGGTGGCTCTCTGGCGAGTCGAAAATGAGCAAGTCGTTGGGCAATGTGGTGAATCCACTGGACCTTATCGAGGAGTACGGCGTCGATCCCGTGCGGTATTATCTCATGAGGGAGATGGTGCTGGGACAGGACGCCAACTTTACTCTCGAATCGTTCGTGAAGCGGTACAACAGCGACCTCGCCAACGATCTCGGAAATCTCGTGGGAAGAGTCACCACCCTTATCGGGAGACACTTCGGCGGGACGATTCCGGAAAGTAGTGAGCCTTCGGAACGTGAGACGGAGCTCCGTAACGCTAGTGAGGCACTCTCTAAAGTCATTCCCGATCACATTTCATCCATGCGCCTAAGCGAAGCGGTGGAAGAGACGATGCAGTTAGTCCGGGCGATCAACCGCTACATGGAGCGGACTGAACCGTGGAAACTGGTGAAGAGCGATCTCGAACGGGCAGGGACAGTCCTTTACACTGCTGCCGAATCGCTCCGGCAGGCGCTGGTGATGCTACGTCCCATCATGCCGGCACGGACGGAAAAAGTGCTGAGGATGATCGGCGTCGAGGCTGACACTGCCCGAAAGCCGCTGGAAAAGGGTCTCCCCCTCGGCGATTTTGAGATTCCCTTTCCAAAGATTGAATTGCCGGAAGCGGACGAAGAACAAAGTGAAACAGAGGAGTCAAATATGTCGGACGGAAAAATCAGCATCGAAGATTTCGCGAAAGTGGATCTGCGGACCGCAGTTGTCACAGCGGCCGAGAAAGTTGAAGGGGCGGACAAGCTCCTGAAACTCCAGATTCGAGTGGGGGAGGAGGAGCGGCAGATCGTGGCCGGCATAGCCGAACACTACTCTCCGGAAGAGTTGGTGGGAAAAACGATCGCTATTGTCGCAAACCTGAAGCCGGCGGTAATCCGCGGCGTCGAATCCAACGGCATGCTTCTGGCGGCAAGCGGTGATGACTCGGTGGTGGTGGTGACGGTGGAAGATCCGGAGGTCGGTTCGGGCGTCAGGATTTCGTAGAAGCGCCGCTTTTTCCGCAATTGTACACCGACACCCACGCCCATCTCTATTACGATGATTTGAAGGATCGTCTCGATTCCGTCATGGAGCGGGCGAGAGCGGCATCGGTGGAGCGAATCATCTGCGTCGGCACTGACTTGGCGTCTTCACGAACTTCAATATCCATTGCCGAACGATTCGATGGCGTCTTTGCCACGGCAGGCGTCCATCCCCACGATGCGAAAGATGCCCCGGAAGATTACCTCTCACAGGTAAAGGAACTTCTTACTCACGAGAAGGTGGTGGCCGTCGGTGAGATGGGTCTCGACTATTTCAGGAATTTCTCACCGCCGGAGCAGCAGAGAGAGGTGTTTCGCTCCCAACTCGAAATGGCGGCGGAGTTGGAGATGCCGACGGTGATCCACAACCGCGATGCGGATGACGACTTGCTGAAGATTGTCGAAGAGGTGTCTCCTTCCAAAGCGGTTCTCCACTGTTTTTCGAGTGACGTGCCGACGGCCGAGCGCGCGCTTAACGCGGGATGCCTCCTGTCATTTACGGGGAACGTCACCTTCGGCAAGAACAGTACAGAAGCGGTGCTGGAGATGACGCCGGTGGAACGGATCATGCTCGAAACAGACTGCCCGTTCATGACGCCGGTGCCGAACCGGGGCAAGGTTAACGAGCCGTCGAACATTCCCTATATTGGGCAGAGGATCGCCGAGATCAAGGCGATGAAACTGATGGAGCTTGCCCGCATCACCTCCGCCACCGCCCAGGATTTCTTCGGTCTTCCGAAATGAGGCACACCGCCAGGAAGCGGTGGGGGCAGTACTTTCTGGCTGACACAAATCTGCTCAGGAAACTGGCGGTTCTGATCGGGGCTTCGACCTCCGATTCAATCCTTGAAATAGGTCCAGGCGGAGGGGCATTGACAGAGCTGCTTGCCCCGCGAGTCAACGATCTGGTGGGGATTGAGATTGATGGCGATCTATTTCACCTGCTTTCAGGCCGAGCCGATCTGGAAAACTGTACCTTTATCAATGAGGATGTACTAAAGTTAGATTGGCGGCAGCTCAGGTTCGGCACCGAAAATGTTCGTGTTGTCGGCAACTTGCCCTATAACATCACATCACCCATTCTCTTTAAACTGATTGAAGGACATCCGTTCTGGTACGATTGTCACTTCATGATTCAGAAAGAAGTTGCGGAAAGGATGGCGGCGCCGTTTGGTTCAAAAACCTACGGCAGGCTGTCGGTCAATCTTCAGGCGAGGGCCGATATCGAAATCATCCTGAACGTGCCTCCGGAGGTATTCGTACCGAAACCGCAGGTTGAATCGGCCGTGGTGAGAATTACGCCGCTAACCGGTGAACCTCTTTCACAGTCCGAGAGCGACGCCCTTTCACGTGTCACACGGCTCGCCTTCGGTCAGCGCCGGAAAATGCTCAGAAACTCCCTCGCATCGCTGGAAATCGATGGTACGCAGTTTGATCTGAGTCAACGGCCGGAAAAACTGGATGTGCCTGAATTTATTCGGCTTGCGAAATGGGTAGTGGCAAATTGACAGACGGCCATTAGGTGTTGGAGAATTCAAGGGCAGGGCGTAATTTCTCAGCCGCTTGGGGACCCGGGGTAAACTCGAAACTTAGAAACAGGAAGAATCTATGCCATCTGATGCAAACAGAAGTTTGAGCCGTTATCTCGAAGAGATCGGGAAATTTGAGCCGCTCGCGCCGGCCCGTGAGATTGAACTTGCGCAGCGTGTTAAGCAGGGCGACGCCATCGCGCTTAATGAACTGACGGAGGCGAATCTCCGGTTTGTCGTCTCTGTTGCCAAGGATTACCAGGGGCAGGGCCTCCCGCTGACCGACCTCATCAACGAAGGCAATCTCGGCTTGATCAAAGCTGCCGAGCGGTTTGATGAAACGCGCGGCTTCAAGTTTATTTCCTATGCTGTCTGGTGGATTCGTCAGTCAATCCTGCAGGCGCTGGCGGAGCATTCCAGAATTGTCCGTCTCCCTCTTAACAGGGTGGGGACGATCAGTAAGATCACGAAAGCTGCCGAAAACCTTGAGTCAGAGTATCAACGCCCCCCAAACGAAGATGAGATCGGAAAGCAGCTCGAGATGCAAGGAGAAGAGGTGACAGACGCCATCCGCATCTCCCGCCGCCACCATTCTCTCCACGCGCCGTTCCGGGATGGCGATAAGAACTCTCTGATGGACGTCATCGAGGATGAGAACCAGCGCCCGCCCGAGACGGTGCTGATGGGCGAGTCCCTCAAGGAAGAGATTCGTCAGAGCCTTGAGTCACTGAAAGATCGGGAACGGGACGTGATCAAAATGTATTTCGGCATCGGCCGGGACTATGCCCTGACGCTCAATGAGATCGGCGAGGAGTTCAATCTTACTCGCGAACGCGTCAGGCAGATCAAAGAGAAGGCGATTCGCCGGCTTCGGCACAAGTCACGCAGTAAGAACCTCCGGAACTATCTGGGATAGTTGGGGGGTGTTTTGAATGGTTGAAGTTTCAGTCAAAAAAGGTGAGGAACTTGAAAGGGCTCTGCGGCGTTTCAAGAAGAAATACGAGAAAGCAGGGATACTTCGAGAGGTAAGGAGAAAATCCTTTTACTTAAAACCAAGTGCGGAGAAAAAGTTAAAGAGAGCTAAGGGTCGTAGATAGCACCCTCCTTCCCAACCCTCCTGATACGGCCCTTATGCAAAATCCAGATTCGAGCAATCGAATCTGGATTTTTTTTAGGCCGTAATGATGTCCGAAATAACTGTCGTTAATAACTTTCTCCCGTTACAATGAATAGGAAAAATCCATTATGTTGATTGAATCGATCTCCGGCGTGAGGGGAACTGTCGGAGATGGGCTCACTGCCGAGATTGTTCGGGACTATGCAGGCGCCTTTCACCGCTTCTGTCCCGATGGGGGGATCGTCATCGGGCGTGACAGCCGCCCTTCCGGCAAGGAGTTTGTATCGGAAATTACAGACCGGCTGAAGAAACTGGGACGCTCGGTCGAAGATTGTGGAATCGTACCGACGCCGACTGTACAG
>LUOC01000038.1 GCA_001626655.1 Fidelibacterota bacterium REDSEA-S14_B6
CGCCGCCGGGCTGGAGCCGGGGGAGGAGCGCTCCCTTGAGGAGAAAGTGGTTGTTCTCCGGAACGCCCAGAAACTGAAAGAGACCGCCCGGGAACTGAGCTATTCCCTCTCCGAGGATGACGACTCCACACTTAACCGCCTTCGAGGGATGCTGAAAGTGTTTGAGTCCATTGCGGAACTGGACAGCAGCCTGAAGGAGAAAGCGGGTCAGTGGAAAGAGTCGGTCTACTCTCTGGAGGACATTGCTCTGGAGCTGTCCCGTTATGGAGACACCATCGATGCCGATCCCGAGCGGCTGACGCGCGTGGACGAGCGGCTTCAGCTCTACCGCGATTTTTCCCGGAAGTACGGCGAGGGGTACGACGGCGTCATGGCCTATCGGAAAAAGATCGCAGGCGAACTGGATTCTCTTGAGAACAGGGATGAGAAGATCAGGGAGTTAGAAGACGAGATTGCGCTGCTCAAGGCAGAGGTCCATGATTTGGGGAAGAAAATCTCGGGCAAGCGCATCGCCGGAGCGAAGGCGCTTAAAAAGAAGATCGAAGCGGAACTGGCCGAACTTGGCATGAAAGGGACCAAATTTGACGCGGCGTTGACGCCTGTTTCAGGGAACGCCGGGGTGGCGGTGACGAATGACGATGACCCCTGCCTCGCGGGAGAGTTTGGGCTGGAGGACATTGAATTTCTCATTTCGCCCAACCCCGGCGAACCGCTGAAGCCGCTGGCCAAGATTGCGTCCGGTGGAGAGATGTCCCGAATTATGTTAGGCCTCAAAACGGTGCTGGCGAAAGTGGACGCCATTCCGCTGCTCGTATTTGATGAGATCGATGTAGGGATCGGCGGCGACATTGCCAGCCTTGTGGGGAAGAAACTGAAAGCCCTCGCACAGAACCATCAGGTGATCTGCATTACCCATCTTCCGATCTCACCATGGAACATGCCCGGCAGTTTCTGCAAGGGGCGGCGGAGGCGTAGATGAAGTTATTTCGAAGTGTGTTGATGTTGGCGGTTCTGTTTCTGTTCGGCTGTGAGGGTGGCCCCTATGATATTGTGCTAGAGGGGGGCCGCGTCATGGATCCCGAATCAGGACTGGATGGGATCAGGAATGTGGGAATCCATGATGGCAAGATTAAGGCGGTAACCGACAGCAAAATTTCGGGAAAACGCGTTATCGATGCGTCTCGCCCTTTGAACTGGAAGTGGGCACAGACGATGTTGCGGCGTGGTACGCCGAACGGGGCGATAGTCAATTGATCCACTACGGCGTCAGCATCGGTCACATTCCCGTCCGGATGATAGTGATGGAGGATAAGGGAGACTTTCTGCCGAGCGGTCCCGCGAAAACAACAGTAGCCACCAAAGCAGACATCACTGAAATGATCCGGCGGTTTGAAGAAGGGTTGAATCAGGGCGCCGTGGCTGTCGGTTTCGGCATCGCCTACACTCCGGCGGCGACGGTGAAGGAGTTCGAGACAATGCTTAGCGTGGCGGCGAAATATGACGCCGCGGCCCATATCCACGTTCGCGAAGGATTAGACGGCCTTCGGGAAGCTATCGCTGGAGCGAAGAAGACCGGAACACCCCTCCATGTGGTCCACGCCAATTCCAGCGGCGCCGAAGTGACGGCGGAGTTTTTGAGCATTATCGAAAAGGCGCGTGCCTCGGGACAAGATGTTACCACAGAGGCGTACCCCTACAGCGCCAGCCAGACCTACATAGAGTCTGCCCTGTTTGACGACTGGAAGTCGTGGGAGCCGGAGCGTTACAACACTTTTCAGTGGGTGGAGACAGGGGAGCGGCTGAACCGGGACAGCTTCGCCAAGTATCGCGCCGTGGGAGGCTCGGTTATCATTCACGCCCGCACGGAGGAGATGACACGCACCGCCATTGAGAGTCCCCTCACCATGATCGCCAGCGATGGACTCATCCGGGACGGCAAAGGTCATCCTCGAGGGTCTGGCTCTTACGCCCGAGTGCTGGGCCGCTACGTGAGAGAGGAAGGAGTCGTTAACCTAATGGACGCCCTGCGGCGGATGACCATCGCTCCCGCCCGCCGCCTGGAAACCCGTGTTCCCGCCATGCGGAATAAGGGGCGTATGCGCATCGGGGCCGATGCCGACTTCACCCTTTTTGATCCTGAAACGGTCATCGACCGTGCCACCTACACTCACGGCGCAGTCGCCTCGGACGGGTTTGAATATGTACTGGTGAACGGCGTCCCTGTAGTGGATCGCGGAAAGCTCGTTGAAGGCGTCCGTCCCGGCCGACCCGTCAGGGTCGCTCCCCGCTGACTTTTAAAACTTGGAGAAATGGAGAAATGGAGAAATGGAGAAATGGGGGAGTGGTGTCTCCTCAAGAAGGCTGCCGGGAAAGCCTGTTTAAATCTGCGTCAGCAGAAGGAGTGGCAAAGAGCCGGTAGAGACCAGTGTTTGGAATGATATAATCACCGCCATCAGATCGGCGTCACCGCCCATCTTCCGTGCGAGAATGAAAGCCGATGACGCAGTTGGGAGTCCGGCGAATGTGACAATCATCGAGGCGGAAACGCCGTCCAGACCGATCCAGAGTACCAGCGCCGATGCCACCGCAGGCATGAAAGCGAGCCTGAACAGGGTGGACGAAAAAACCGGCCGCTTGGCCTGAAGTACAAGCCTCGGACGCAGACCGGCCCCCACCACCAGTAGTCCCACAACCACTGCCACTTTTCCGAGGGGAATGAGAATTTTGTCCGTTCCGAACGGGAGTCCTATCCCTGTGGCATTCAGGACAATACCGGAAAGGCACGCCAAAATGAGAGGGTTCCGGAGCATTTGGCCCATAACGGCTCCGGCTGATGGCTTGTTGTCGCTTCCATAAACGGAAAGAATCAGCACACAGAGCACATTGATGGTGGGAATCATGAAGGCGATGAGGACCGCCGCGATGGTGAGCCCCTCATCTCCAAACACCTGCTGGGCCACTGCCAGTCCTACGTAGGAGTTGAACCGGATGCCGCCTTGATAAATTGAGGTAAACTCCCGGTCCGGGGGGCGCATCCACGTTTTCAGAAAGAACATGACCGCCGTCCCGATTGCCAGCATAGGGAACACCACGGTGGCGATAGAAGCGAGGGGTGTTTCGGCGGTGTCGTTCAGCGCCAGTTTGGAGACCAGCAGCGCGGGGAAGAGAATGTAGTAAGTGATCCGCTCCGCCTGCCCCCACAGTGAATCGGACTTGAGGAGAAACCGCCGGAGGAGATAACCGAGCGCGATGAGCCCGAAGATAGGCGCCACAGCGGAGACGACGACGTTCATTTAGAGCTGTGGTGCAGGGAGGTCTCCGTTTATCTGTAGGACTTTGGCGGAGGTGTCTGCTCCAGTTTTCGAATCCGCCCAATCTGCTCGAGGTTCCACTCGTCGTCGCTGTACGGCGTATCGAACCACGCGCTGAGGATTTCTTTCAGTGTTGCGTCGTCCGTCGCCTGAAGACTCAGAGCGAGGACGTTTGCGTGGTTCCAGGTGCGGGCTCCTTTGGCCGTTTCGGCATCGCGGCAGAGGGCGGCACGGATTCCCTTCACCTTGTTGGCAGCGATGGAAGCGCCGGTGCCTGTCCAGCACATGACAATGCCTTCATCTACCTCGCCATCGGCGACGAGAGCCGCCGCCTGTTCCGTCACCACGGGCCAGTCCACGGACTCATCCCCCTCCGGGCCGAAGTAGGCGACATGGTGATTCCGTTTCTTGAGTTCACTGAGGAGCGTCTCTACAAGAGGCGTTCGCTCATCGGTGCTGACAGCAATCTTCATGGGGCGAATTTATGGAATAAGGCCACAGAGGCACAGAGACTTTCGTGCATGGGAGATGGAGAAAGTGTCGATGTATTTGTATGTTCGTGTGATGAAAATAGCTGTTTGCACTCCGACACGTTAACACATGAGCACTCTAACACACTTTTCCGATTTATCGCAAGACGCTGAGCCGAAGCGCTCTGAAAATCTTTTAGTAAAGGTCTGTCACAAGGCACTGGGGGAGAAGTACGACCCCATCACCACTGACGTGCTGAAACGCCTCACCTACGAACTGGATATTATTATAGAAATGGGTTTCGCAGACTATTTTCTTATCGTCTGGGACATTGTGCGGTGGGCGAACAGACAGGGGATCCCCACGGTGGGGCGCGGTTCGGCGGCCGGGAGTATGGTGTCATATCTCTTAGGGACGACACCGGTAGATCCAATGGAGCACAATCTCATTTTCGAACGCTTCCTCAATCCGGAGCGCAAAGAGCCGCCGGACATCGACGTGGACCTCTGCTGGAAACGGCGAGATGAGGTGATTGAGTATGTCTATGAACGCTACGGGAAAGAGCGTGTCGCCATGATTTCCACGTTCAACACCTACCGCCTCCGGGGAGCGGTGCGGGACGTGGCGCGGGCCGTGGGTCTTTCCGAGCGGGAAATCAATCGACTGTCACGGGAGCTGCCACTGCGACATGAAAAGATGGGAGAGGGAAAATGGAAGAGGGGAGATTCGCGGTACGGGGAGGTCTTCCGGCTGGCGCGGCAGCTTGAAGGGCGGCCAAGACATATGGGCATCCACTGCGGCGGTATCGTCATCTCACCGGGGAAGATCACCGATTACGTACCGCTTCAGCGATCCGCAAAAGGGCCGGTGGTGACGCAGTTTGATATGCACGGCGTGGAGAAAGTGGGACTGGTGAAGATCGATCTGTTGGGACAGCGCTCCCTCACCGTGGTGTCAGAGATGGCGGACACACTGAAGCAGAAGTACGGCGTACCGTTCGACCGCCACGTCATGCCCGAAATGGATGAGAAGACGAAAGCGCTCGTCCGTGAAGGCTGCACCATGGGCGTGTTCCAGATAGAATCGCCGGGAATGCGTGGACTTCTGAAAAAACTGAAGGTGGACACTTTCGAGATGATCACCGCTGCCAGTTCGGTCATCCGTCCCGGCCCCGCCGATTCGGGCATGCTCCGGCACTTCGTGAAGCGCCACCACGGCAAGGAGGAAGTGGGAACGGTTCATCCATCCCTCACTGAATTACTGAAAGAGACGCACGGCGTTATGCTCTATCAGGAAGATGTCATTAAGATCGCCGAAGCGGTGGCGGGATGGAGTTTAGGTGAGTCAGATAAACTTCGGCGATCCATGAGCGGCAAGCGCGTCGAAGAGCCGTTTATGGAACATCGAGATCGTTTTATAGAAGACGCGGTGAAGGGAGGGGTAAATGTGGAGGCGGCGCTGGAAATATGGCGGCAGATGGAAGCCTTCTCCGGCTACGCTTTCTGCAAAGCCCACTCAGCGGCATATTCGGTGATTTCAGTTCAGTCGGCGTGGCTGAAGGCGCACTTCCCGGCGGAGTTTCTGGCGGCGGTCATGTCCAACTACGGCGGCTTCTATCAAACGTCGTGCTACTTGGAAGAGGCCCGTCGGCTCGGCATCGTCGTCCTCCCGCCGGATGTGAACGAGGCGGAGTTGCACTTTACGGCAGAGGATGTGGCGCCACAACTCCGCATCGGCCTCCGCCAGATAAAAGGGCTGACTCAGGCGACGCTTACAAAATTGCTGGCAAAGCGGGAGGAACGCCCCTTCGAATCGCTGGAGGATTTCTGCGTCCGGCTGAAGCCTGCTTATGGGGAAGTGGAAGCGCTCATCCGGTGCGGCGCCTTTGACTCATTTGGATACACCCGCCCCCAGCACCTGTGGCGACTGAGACTGTTCTACGACAAAATTAAGGTGAGCGGCGAGGGGCTGTTTCCCGGCGCCGTGAAGTCGTCGTCCGCTGTGCCGGCGGTGGACTATCCGTTAGACAAAAAGCTGCGGGATGAACTGGAGTTGATGGAATTGACTATAGAGAAACATCCGCTCTGGATTTGGGAAGAGGCGCTTCGGCGGCACGCTGAAAAAATCGGTGGATTTGTACATGCTCGTGACTTGCATCGGCACGTAGGGAAAAAAGTGACACTGACGGGCTGGATGATCACCACGCGCAGAACAAGAACCATACCGTAAGTTCGGAGGTTTTATCCGAAGTCGGGGACCATACCTGATTGAGGGACGTGTGGAAGACGATTTCGGGCACACACCTGTGACGGTGGAAAAGCTGACTGTCATGACAGAGTGAGAAGACAAGAGACAGAATTAACGTGAACAAAAACCAGATTGAGGAGATGAGCAGGAAGAAAATCCTGACAGTATCAGCGACTGTCGCCTTGGCCCTGATTGTGGGCGTGCGGTTCTACCTGAAGAGCCCCATACCGCCCTATGAAGGGGAAGTGAAACTGTCGGGGCTGTCCCAGAATGTAGAGGTCTTTTTTGACGATTACGCAGTCCCTCACGTCTATGCGAAGAACGAGGACGACCTCTTCTTTGCCACGGGATATCTCATGGCCCGGGAGCGGCTTTTTCAGATGACAGTGAACGCCGCCACGACAGAAGGACGACTGTCTGAACTCTTCGGTGAAAGTCAATTGGAAAGTGACGTTTTTCTCAGGACATGGGGGATCCCCAAGACAGGAGAAAAACTGGTCGATCACCTAAAGCCGGAATCACGGGCGGCGATGGAAACTTTTTGCAGAGGCGTCAATGCTTACATTGATGAACTCGGCGGCAGACTTCCGGTCGAGTTCAAGCTTCTCAGGATAAAGCCGATCCGGTGGGAGCCGAAACATGCCACCGGCTACGCGCGGATGATGGCTTACTCCCTCTCGCAATCGTGGTATCCTGAGATGCTCCTTGGCCAAGTGGCTTATATGTTCGGAGCGCAAAAAGCGCTGGAGCTGTGGCCCGTGGCGCCGGATGAAAAACCGGCTTCCTTGCCGACAGTTTCAGCCGATCTAGCATCAATCTGGGAGACGCTCTCTTCTGCCGACGATAAAGTCCGCCGCCTTCTCGGCACGGCTGGAGGGCACCTCGGCTCCAACAGCTGGGCCATTTCAGGCTCGAGAACTAGATCGGGAAAACCTCTGCTCGCCAACGATCCCCATCTCGGCTATAACCAGCCGTCTGTCTGGTACGAAATGCATCTTGTTGGAGGGAGCTACGATGTGAGCGGTGCCTCCTTCCCCGGTGTGCCGTTTATCGTCCTCGGTCAGAACAGAAATGCGGCTTGGGGCTTCACGAACCTGATGACCGATGATCTTGATTTCTATCTGGAAACGGTAGATCATCAGACGCCAAACAGGTACTTCCACAATGACCGATGGGAAGAGATGGAAGTGCGAGAAGAGACGGTCAAAATAAAGGGGGGCGGTACGCATACGTTCACGGTGCGTGAGACACACCGAGGCCCTCTGATTTCGGATATCCACCCCCTGGCAAAGAAGCTGGACAGTGCCATCTCTTTCCGCTGGACCGGCCACGACATGAGCAACGAAGTTGAGGCGTTTCTCGGTCTGAACCGGATGAAGGACTGGGCGGACTTTTCCGAGGCCGTCGCCAGTTTCACGGTGCCGGGGCAGAATATCGTCTACGCCGACAGAGCCGGAAACATCGGATGGCGGCCGGGTGTCCGTCTCCCCATTCGCAAAGGGGCGGAAACACTTATCCCTCTTCCCGGTGAAACGAGTGAATTTGATTGGGAAAGGTTCGTTGAGCCGACCGATCTGCCTTTCCTGTTCAATCCCGAACGGGGCTTCATCGCGACGGCGAACAACCGGACAGTTCCTGAGGAGTTTCCTCACTACGTCTCCAGCCTCTGGCATGACAAGTCGCGTCACGAAAGAATAATAGAAATGTTAGGGGACAGAACAGACTTGACGGTTGAAGACATGGCGGAGGTACAGAATGATATCGTTTCCCCTTTTGGCCGTGAGATGTCCAAAGAGTTCGCCCAGGCTCTGGCGGGGATTTCCCCGGAACGCGAAAGTCACAGAATCGCTCTCGATCACCTGTCGCGCTGGGATGGAGATTACAGCGCCCGGTCCGCGGGAGCGCTCATTTTCAGCATCATGATGTCGAACCTGATGGAAGCGATATACGCCGATGAAATGGCTCTGCTAGGGGAGAAGTTTTACACCGGATGGATCGGCCCCGTGGGGGCGACCGGCAACTGGGGCATCCCGCTCAGAAATCTCCGTGCTGTCATGACGAACGGCGGCTCCTCTTGGGTGGACGACGTTAGAACACCGAACCGAGTGGAAAGCCTCAACGAGATTATCAGAATCGCCTTTGACAATTCCATGATCGAACTGGAACAGCAACTCGGCCCTTCGCCCGCCGACTGGTGGTGGGGGAGACTCCACATCCTTTCTCACGACCATGCCATCGGCGGCGCCATGCCGCTGCTCGATCGGATATTCGGATTCAATGTAGGGCCTTTCGAGAGCGGCGGTTCGAGCACGACTATCAACAATGGCGAATACTCTCTTTCGGCCCCTTTCCGGCAGGTGGTAGGCGCATCCTTCAGGAGGATTGTCGATCTGTCCGATATGAACCGCACGCAGTTCATTCTGCCGACAGGTCAGTCCGGTCTGCCGGGCAGTCCCCACTACTCAGATCAGGCAGAGATGTACAACGCCGGGCGATACCGAACGACGCTCATGGATGAAACAGTCATCAGGAATTCCGGCTTTCGAAAGCTTCTCCTTGTCCCCTCTTCGGATCGCGACAGTCCGATGGATGTGAGCCATCTCTACGAAAACGGGCCCTTGCTGATGGGGCACCGAGGCTCGCCCAGGGAGGCGCCTGAGAATACTCTCGCCTCGTTCCAGAAGGCAATGGAGAGTGGCCTCAGAGCGGTTGAGATGGACGTGCTCTGCACCGCCGATGGAGAAGTGGTCTGTTCTCACAATCACGACCTTGAGCGGGAAACCGACGGCTACGGCTACATCCACGAAACCGTTTACGCTGATCTTCAGACGATTAACGCCGGAGTCAGATTCAAGGGAGTTGACCACGCCTCTCTTCCCACACTGGACGAACTGATCTCGTCCCTTCCCATCGAAGCGATCTTGAATATCGAGATAAAATCGCAATCGGCCTCGGATTTGGGAGCCGTGCCGAAAGTCACTCGCCTCATTGGAAAACATGATCTTGACCGCAGAGTGTTAATTTCCAGTTTTAATCCTCTGGTCCTGTGGCGCGTGAAAATGCTCAACCGCCGGATCCCTACGGCGTACCTCTGGAGTGACGAAAATGTACCCCTTGTTCTCATGAAGCCTCGCTGGGTCAACCTGGTGCACCCGGACATGATCCATCCCGCTGCTCATATGCTCGACGAGAATGAGCTCCAGCGGGCGAAGCGGAGAAAACTCCGCATCAACGTCTGGACAGTGAACAATCTGCCCGCCATGAAATGGCTGTTGGAGCGGGGAGTCGATGGACTCATCTCCGACTTTCCCGATCTCATGCTCGATTCTGCCGGGGAATCTCCTGTCCGCCGGAGCTGAAGCCACCTTCAGTCTCTTTAAGCCGAAAAATCTGACTTTCCTGTTTGAAAGCATTTTGGGGAGGAATAACTTACCTGGTTCGTCGCTATGGCAAGTTCAACTGATAGAATCGTCGTCCGGGGTGCGCGGGAGCACAACCTCAAGAATATACACGTCGAAATTCCGCGTGACAGGTTCGTGGTTGTGACGGGGCTCTCCGGCTCCGGGAAATCGTCCCTCGCCTTTGACACGATCTACGCCGAAGGTCAGCGCCGGTACGTCGAATCTCTCTCCGCTTACGCCCGACAGTTTCTGAGCCTGATGGAGAAGCCGGACGTCGATTATATTGAGGGCCTCTCGCCGGCCATCTCGATCGAGCAGAAGGCGTCATCCCGAAACCCTCGTTCCACAGTAGGCACCGTCACAGAAATTCACGACTATCTTCGCCTCCTCTACGCCCGGATCGGCAAGCCTCACTGCTGGAGTTGCGGCGATCCCATTCGGCGGCAGACAGTTCAGCAGATTGTTGATGCTGTTCTCAGATTTCCCGCGGAGTCAAAACTACAGGTCCTCGCGCCGGTGGTGAGGGGGAGGAAGGGTCAGTTTAAAGAGGTGTTCCGGGAGATCAGCCGAGAAGGTTTTGTGCGAGTTCGGGTGGACGGGAAACTGAGGGACCTCGCCGAAAAGATCATCCTTCACAAGAACCGCCGGCACAGTATTGAGGTGGTGGTGGACAGGATCATACTCAATAATAGTGTCAAAGACCGGCTGACGGAGTCGGTCGAGCTGGCGCTCAAAATCGGTTCGGGACTCGTCATTATCAACGTGCTCGGGGACAAGGAGCATCTTTTCAGCGAACATTTTGCCTGCCCCAAGTGTGAAGTGAGCATGGAAGAACTGTCGCCGAGGATGTTTTCTTTCAATTCTCCTTACGGTGCGTGCAAGACTTGCGACGGCCTCGGTTCAAGGATGGAGATCGATCCGGAGTATCTTGTGCCTGACAAGAAGAAATCGCTCATTCAGGGCGCCATTGTTCCCCTTGGGGAACAGCCCCGGGGGAGCTGGTACAGCGCCATCCTTAAGAGCCTCGCACTCCACTATGATTTCAAGTTTACCACGCCGTGGTACAAGCTTCCCGAACGGGCGAAGGAAGTGTTGATGCGCGGGACCGGTGACGATCAGGTGAAAATGCAGTACAAGTCGAAACGGTTCTCCGGTGAATATTCCGGCGGTTTCGAAGGGGTGATACACAATCTCGAACGGCGCTACCGCCAGACCAATTCGGCTGGGATTCGCGAATGGATCGAGCAGTTCATGAG
>LUOC01000039.1 GCA_001626655.1 Fidelibacterota bacterium REDSEA-S14_B6
TTTCCAAACGATGCTGATAGGTATAAAAATCAGAAAGGCAAATAAAAATTTTAAAACTTTATGGAGCCCCATCAAAAAAGTCTTTAAATCCGGATGGATCATGCCTTCCTACGGCCAGAACGCGGTTCAGGGAAGATACCTCCGGGGACTCGGTTACTTCTGGGCGGTAAACGATTACCTCAACAGCCGATTCACCCTCGATTTCTACGACAAAGAGGGGGTCGTCTTCCAGAGCGCCAACAACTATTTCCGGCGGTACAAGTACAGCGGAAGCTTCAGTTTCCGCTATAACAGAACGGTCGCCGGTGGGGACATTGCCGAATTCTTCTCCAATCCCGGCGCCGTCCGATGGTCGGGATCGTGGAGCCACGCGCAAAAGCTGAGGGGCGATCAATCGCTGAACATCAATGGACGGTACTACTCCGACAGCGCCTTTAACCAGAAACTGGGAATCCACCGGGACACGAGGCTCAACCAGAGCGCCGTCTCCAACGCCACCTATTCCAAGCGGTGGAAGAAGTGGAACGCCAGCGTCTCCGCCAACCTGTCGGAAACGAAAAACCTGATGGCGAAGAACAAGATCGATCCCCGGTCGATTTACTACGAAACACCCGCCGGCGAAGGGCAGCGGATCGTGGAGAGCACCAGCGTCCTCCCCACTCTCAATTTCAGGAAAGGCCAGACTGAACTGTTCGGCAGGGGAGTCTACTTTTCTTACGGGAGTACGCTGAAGAACAGAGGGCAGGGATACCACGAATCTGAAATGGTTGACGATTCAACTTTTTCCTGGGGAGGGCGCAAGAGCGAGTTCGACAACAGCTGGGTTCACAGCATGTCACTGTCCGGTTCCTCTCGGCTGTTCAAATATATCGCTGTCCGGCCGAGCCTCTCATTCCGTGAGGAGTGGATTACAAGATCGTTCGCCGCCTCCGGTGCGGACACTCTCGGTCGCCCTCTCGACTCGCGGCAGGTGGACGGATTCAGGGCCCGCCACACCGGCAATCTCTCCGTGAGCGCGAATACAAAATTGTACGGCATTCTGCCGATTCGCGTCGGCAGCCTCAAGACGATCCGTCACACGGTTACGCCCTCCGTCGGTTTCAGCTACAGGCCCGATTTTTCCGATCAAGGTTTTGGATACGTCGAACAGATCGAAGACGAAGAAGGAAATCTCCACCCTTTCGATCCTTTCCGCGGGACACAGATCGGCGCCACCGCAGCCGGTGAGCAGAAAAATGTCAGCATCTCTGTCCGGAACCTCTTTCAGGCGAAGATGGGCGAGGGAGATGCAGAGAGGAAAATTGATAACCTCCTCACCTGGAACATGAACACGAACTACAATCTTGCTGCAGAACGGCACAAGCTGGCGAAACTCCGCTCTACAATCCGTTCCGGTTGGATGAAAAAGCTTAATCTCGATTTCTCCATGAGTCACGATTTTTATGACACCGAAGTGGAAAACGGAAAGGCGACGCGGCTCGAGACCATCAGGACGAACGACTGGGGCCTCCCCATACCTCGCCTCACGAACGTCAATGCCGCCACCGGGTTTAACATCTCCGGAAAAAGGCTGGGATGGCGTGAACCGTCAGCGCCCGTGGATACAGTCGCATCAGACACTGCCGCCTTTGGCGACCTTATGAGCGGCGGCATCGGGCGTCCTGGCGCCGGCCCGAGAGGGGTGAACCAGGGCGATCTGTGGAACCTCAATGTCTCCCTTCGATATGCCGCCAACCGCCAGAATCCCCTCGATCCCCGAGATACGTTCTGGATGAATACGCGCCTCGGCGTAAACATTTCCAAGTCGTGGCGCATTCAGTACAACGCACGGTTTGACCTGATGGAGAGGGATCTGGTGAGCCACGACGTCAACATCTACCGCGACCTCCACTGCTGGGAGATGAACTTTACGTGGACGCCCTCCGGCTTCGGCCGCGGTTTCTACCTGAGGGTCAATGTGAAATCGCCTACGCTCAGGGACCTTAAGTTCGAATCCCGGGGCGGTCGTTGGAGTGGGCCGGGCATCCCTTAAATCGATTGCATTTGGCGGCAATAGGGGCAAAATTGGGCTGAACTGTTTAGCTTCATCCCCGTTTTGAAACGACTCTGGACCGCATCCCTCCTCGCCGCCGCACTCCTTCTTCCTCAAGCCGCCGACGCTCTGCACATCGGTGTTTCCGCACTGGTCGGCAGGACCGATCATCAGCAGTATCGTGAACCGATCGGCGTTAGCATTCTACTGTTCAGGCCCATCAGTCCTAAACTCACCACCTTCCTCGAACTGAGCCACCGGCAGTTCCAGAACCGCTATTTCGGCGAAAGCGTTTCACGGCATGTTGCCACGTCCGTCCCCCCCGAAACTGTAGACAATTACTCCTCCAGCAGTGCGGCCACGCTTTGGGTGAAGAGTCACATCTACTCGTTCGGGAGAGGTGTAATCGCTCTGGCGGCCGGGACCGGCCCCGTTGCACTGGACGGAAATATCGCCGGGGTTGAGTCGGGAAGGGAAGTAGAATACAAGAGGGTAACCAAATTCAGCGGGAATCTCGCCGTCGGTGTGGAGGCATTAGTTTCTCACTCCTCCTCCACCTTCCTTAACTGTTATCTCCAATATCAGTTTCTTTCGTCCACAATCCGCGTCAGCAGCCTGCCCGACCCCTTCGCAACTGCGATTCGGGGCTTTGAAATTCGTTTGGGATTATCCCATATCTTTTGAACTTAAGCGCTACGAAAATGAGCTCCTGATCCAAATGTTCTGCCCCGAATGCCAGTCCGAATACGAAAGCGGGATCACCCACTGCGAAGATTGTGCCGTTTTCCTCGTCGAGAGCTTGCCCGAGCTGTCAGGGATCAAATGGAAAGCAGTGAAGGAGTTTACCGGCTATATTCCCGCCGAAATGGCGAAGGGCGCCCTCGAGAAAAACAGCATCCCCGCTTTTATCAAAGGTGACTTCCTCTCCACTGCCTACGGGGCCAAGACGTGGGACGCCGCTGGCGGAAAAGCTGTCCTCTTTGTCCCCGAAGAGGAACTCGAGAGAGCTGCGTCTATTCTTGAAGAGATGACGGCGGACGAGCAGTGAGCAAACCGTTCAGAGCGGTGAAGGGTACAAGGGATCTCCTCCCCAAGGACACCGTTCAGTGGCGGCGGCTCGAGGCGGTGATCCATGACACCATGAGAGCGTGGAGTTACGGTGAAATCCGGACGCCCGTTTTCGAATCGACTGAACTGTTCGCCAGAAGTGTCGGCGAAGAGAGCGACATCGTCTCCAAGCAGATGTACACCCTCTCAGACCAGAGCGACAACAGTTTGACTCTCCGTCCCGAACTGACGGCGCCCACCATGCGTGCCTATATCCAGCACGACATGGCGAGGGACGGCGCCCTCACCAAACTTTACTACATGGACACGCTCTTCCGGCAGGAACGGCCTCAGGCGGGGAGGATGCGGCAGTTCAGCCAGTTCGGTGCCGAGGCCATCGGCTCGCCCCATCCTGAACAGGACGCGGAGGTGATTTCACTGATTTGCGCCATCCTCGACCAACTGGGTGTCGACAATCTCGAGGTGGTAATCAACAGCATCGGATCCGCCGAATCACGGAAGAGATACCGGAGTGAACTTGTCAGCTTTCTCACGCCGCTGAAGGGACAGGTCTCGGAGACTAGTCAGCGGCGGCTCGAAACCAATCCACTGAGAATCCTCGACACCTCCGACGAAAAGGAACAGGCCCTCCTCGCTGACGCCCCCGATATACTGGAATTCCTGAACGAAGACGACTTGGGTCACTTCGAGGAACTTCAGAAAAGTCTTACTCAATTGGGCGTCGATTACAGGCGGGACAAGAGTTTGGTCCGCGGACTCGACTACTACACTCGGACTACCTTCGAGATCACCAGTCCGGACGTGGGGGCCCAGAGCGCCCTATGCGGCGGCGGCCGATATGACGATCTCATTGCTCAACTGGGAGGCAAGCCGACGCCGGCTGTCGGCTTTGCTGCAGGCATCGAGCGAATCTTGATGGCAGCGGCGGAGCAGAAAGAATCGTCTTCAGGAGGTGTCTCCGTTTATGTTGTAACGGCCAGTGACGGCGCCAGAGCGGCGGCGGCAAAGCTTGCCGACGATCTGCGACGGACCGGAATCACCGCATCGTTCGATACGCTGAGGCGAAGTGTTAAAGCACAACTGCGTGAAGCTAACCGCCTCTCCTCTAGCCACGCTGTTTTCCTCGGCGACGATGAACTGGCCAGTGGATCAGCTGAGGTGAAAGAACTGGACTCCGGCCGCCAATCGATGGTCGCCATCGAGGGAATTATCCCTCACTTTACGACAGGCTGACTCTCCGCTGAGTCGGCGACCGTTCTATAATCGATGTTGACTTTGCTCCAGCCCGTCGTAATTTTTCGCGCGCGAAAAAGATATAGAAGATGTCTGAATCACCACTAATCATCGTTGAGTCTCCCTCGAAAGCGAGGACCATCGAACGGTACCTCGGGGGCGAATTTCAAGTTCTGGCATGCAACGGACATGTGAAGGACCTCCCGGGAAAGAAGCTCGGCGTCGACCTCGAAAACAATTTTGCCGTTCAGTACGAGGTACTGCCTGACAAGAAACAGGTACTCAAAAAACTGAAGCAGTCGGCCTCAAAAGCGCCGTCCGTATACATCGCCACAGACCCGGACCGTGAAGGCGAAGCCATCGCGTGGCACGTTGCCTCGGAACTGAACGGCAGTTCGGGAAAAGTGCTGCGCGTCCTTTTCAATGAGATCACTTCCGATGGCATCCGGAAGGGGATGGACGATCCGCGGGACGTCGACCGAAACCTTGTGAATGCTCAACAGGCCCGCCGAATCATTGACAGAATCGTCGGTTTTAAGGTGTCCGAATTCCTCTGGAAAGTCCTCTACAGCGGACTGAGCGCCGGGCGTGTTCAGTCGGTGGCTCTCCGCCTCGTCTGCGAACGGCACGAGGAGATCGTTAAGTTCAAGCCGGAGGAGTACTGGATTCTGGAAGTGGCGCTGAAAACGAAGAGCGGTGAACAGTTCATCGCCAAGCTGACAAGAACGGCCGGCGAAAAGGCTGAGCTAGGCAACGAGGCCGCCGTAAAGGAAATTCTGGCGAAACTTGAGGGCCCAGCGTCTCTACGAAGGTGTGGAGCTCGGCGGCGGCGAGCCGACGGGCCTCATCACTTACATGAGAACCGACTCCACAAGGCTGGCGCCCGCCTCCGTTGACAGCGCCCGCACCTATATCTCGTCACAGTTCGGCGCGCAGTACCTGCCGGACGAACCTGTTGTCTACGGTCAGCAGAAGAAAAATGTTCAGGACGCCCACGAAGCGATCCGGCCCACCGACCCAAGCAGGACACCGGACAGGGTACAGCAGCACCTCGAGCCCGCCGAGTTCAAACTCTACGACCTCATCTGGCGCCGCTTCATCGCATCGCAGATGAAACCGTCCGTCCAAGACAGGACCACCATCAACATCAAGGCAGGCGATTCCGAGTTCAGGACGAGCGGCTCGGTGGTAAAGTTCGACGGCTTCCGGAAAGCGTACCCCGCTATGGACAAAAAAGAGGACCCCATCCTCCCATCGGACATTTCAGAGAATGATGTCCTGAAGAGGGATCAGTTCCTCCCCGAACAGCACTTTACGAAACCGCCCCCCTACTTCACTGAGAGTTCCCTTATCAAGGAGCTGGACAAGCTGGGGATCGGCAGACCCAGCACATTTGCCGAGACGCTGTCGAGACTGAACAAACGTCAGTATGTAACAAAGGAAAAACAGAAGCTGATCCCGACGGAGGCAGGCCTGACCGTCAATCAGGTGCTGACACAGAATCTCCCGGATATTTTCAACGTCGGTTTCACCGCTCAGATGGAGGAAGAGCTGGATCAGATCGAGTCCGGCGAGCAGGATTATATCGACGTACTGCACGATTTCTATGAGCCGTTTCGCACTTCCATGGAGTCCGTCGAGGAGCGGAGGGGAGAGATCAAGGAATCGCTCATGGAGAAGACTGACGAAAAGTGCGAAAAGTGCGGCGAGCCGATGGTCATCAAATGGAACCGCCGCGGCGAAAAGTTTCTCGCATGCTCCGGCTTTCCCGACTGCCGCAATGCGAAATCACTCGACGGTGATGCTGAGCCAGAGACAGTTGAGAAACCGTGTCCTGATTGCGGCGGCCAGCTTCAGATCAAGCGCGGGCGTTTCGGGAGATACATCGGCTGTGAGAAATATCCTGACTGCCGGCACAGCGAATCGATCGGCACCGGCGTAGCGTGCCCTCGTGACGACTGCGAAGGCGAACTGGTGGAAAAAACTAGCCGGAAAGGGAAAGTCTTTTTCGGGTGCAACCGTTACCCCGACTGTGACGAAGCAACTTGGAACAGGCCGATCCTTCAGCCGTGTGAGGCGTGTGAAAATCACTATATCGAGGAGCGAGTGAACAAAACTAAGGGGACTTTCCATATCTGCCCGAAGTGCAAGACCGAGGCTGAACTGGTTGAAGCTGTCGAAGAGTAGCATTTTTCTTCCCCTTGTTCTGTTTCAGTTAGTTCTCAGCCAGTCCATCACGGATAGAGAACGGCTGATCTCTGAACTTGAAGGCGCGCTGATGGCGCCCTGCTGCTGGAGCGGAACGGTGGCCGACCACGGGAATCCAGATATGGAGAAGAAGATCAGGGAACTGGCGGAGGAAGGGAGATCACAGGAAGAGATTGTAGACCACTTCGTCGGCATTTATGGAGAGAGAATCCTCGCTGTACCGGTAGCCCGCGGTTTCAATCTTATGGTATGGGTTGCGCCGGTCATCGTATTGGGCTTCGGAACGCTTGTCCTCGTCAACTACCTAAAGGTGCGGGGGAGGCCGGAAGAAGCGGTGACGCTCGATGACAATAAGGTCCCATACGATGATCTGATCGAAAAAGAACTGAAAGAGATGGAATGAAGAGAGATGGGAGATGGGAGATGGGAGATGGTGGATGGATGGAATGGTGGAAAACAGTCGGGTTGAAATCCGGTACTCAACTACTGCATTACTCGTCTGAAGATAAAGTGATGGAAAAGTTAGTCTCGCTCTGCAAAAGGCGGGGGTTTATCTTCCGGAGCTCGGATATTTACGGCGGTCTCGAATCGACCTACGACTACGGCCCGCTCGGTGTTGAACTGAAGAATAACGTAAAGCAGTTGTGGTGGCGAGACGTGGTCACTTCACGGTCGGACGTGGTTGGAATGGACGCATCCATCCTGATGAATCCCAAGGTGTGGGAGGCGTCGGGGCATCTCTCCGAGTTTCACGATCCCATGGTGGACTGCAAGAATTGCAAGGCGCGGTTCAGGGCGGACCATATTGATCTCGATAAGAACTGCCCCACCTGCGGTGTTCAGGACTGGACAGAGGCGAGACAGTTCAACCTGATGCTGAAAACACACTACGGTCCTTCAGAAGATTCTTCCTCTGTGATCTATCTCAGGCCGGAGACGGCGCAGGGGATTTTTGTCAATTTTGCCAATGCTCAAAGCACGGCTCGGATGAAACTCCCTTTCGGTGTCGCCCAGATCGGCAAAGCGTTCCGGAACGAGATTACGACGGGAAACTTTCTCTTCCGCTCTCGGGAGTTTGAACAGATGGAGATGGAATTCTTCGTGCATCCTGATGAGACCGGCAACTGGCTCGAGTACTGGAGCGACAGCAGACTGGCGTGGTACAAGAATCTCGGGATTCGCGAGGATCGGCTAAAGCTCCGTCCCCACGGCGACGATGAACTGGCCCACTACGCCGCTGCCTGTTTTGACGTGGAATACGAGTTCCCCTTTGGCTGGTCAGAATTAGAGGGGATCGCCGAGCGCGGCACGTTCGACCTCGATCAGCACGCCAAACACAGCGGCAAGAAACTGACGTGGTTCGATTCCAAGAATAATGAACACATCACCCCCGCTGTGGTGGAGGCGTCCGCCGGCGTGGACCGAACCGTCCTGACCATTCTCGTTGACGCCTACCACGAGGAAGAGGTGAAAGGTGAGAACCGTGTGGTGCTGAGACTCAGTCCGAAGGTGGCGCCGACGACTGTGGCTGTTTTCCCCTTAGTGAACCGCGACAGCATGCCGGAGATCGCCGAGAAGATCGTGGAAAGCCTTAGGGGCGACTTTGCCGCTTTCTTCGATGCTGGCGGATCCATCGGTCGCCGCTACCGCCGGCAGGACGAGGCCGGGACACCCTACGGTGTCACCGTCGATTCGGACACGCTGGAGGATCAGACCGTCACCGTCCGTGAGCGCGACACCATGGCCCAGGAGAGGGTGGCAATGGATCAGCTCCCAGCTTACTTCCGCGACAAGATTCGCTGAGACGTGGCCGCAAGCCAAGTCTCGGTCATTATTCCAACATTTAATCGCGCCCACACCCTCCCGAGAGCCGTCGACTCTGTACTCAAGCAGAGACAACGGCCGGAAGCTCTGATCGTGATCGACGACGGTTCCACGGACCAGACCGCCCAAATGATTGCCGACGAATATCCTCAAGTTGCCTACATCCATCAGAAGAATCAGGGCGTCAGTACGGCGCGCAACAAGGGAATCGCCATGAGCAACAGCGACTGGCTCGCCTTCCTCGATTCCGATGACGAATGGCTCCCCGGAAAACTTGAACGTCAGATGACGGCCTTGAGCAAACAGCCTGAAATGAAGATCTGCCACACAGACGAAATCTGGATTCGCGACGGCAAACGCGTCAACCCCATGAAAAAGCACGCGAAATCAGGCGGATGGATTTTCGAAAAATGCCTCCCTCTCTGTTGCGTTTCGCCCTCGAGTGTCGTGATTCATCGGTCGGTGTTTGACGATGTGGGGCTGTTTGATGAGTCCCTCCCGGCCTGCGAGGACTACGACCTGTGGCTGAGGATCGCTGCCCGCTACCCTTTCCTCTACTTTGACGAGAAGCTCTTAGTGAAATACGGTGGACATGAAGATCAGCTTTCCCGAAAACACTGGGCCATGGACCGGTTCAGGATCAGGGCGCTTGAGAAAATCCTCGCCTCCGATACACTGACCGACATCAATCGAAAAGCTGCCGAGGCGGTGCTGGCCGAGAAATCTCGTATCGTTTCTGAGGGCGCACTAAAACGAGGCAAGAAATGGCCTTCCGAACGGATCACCACTTGACCGGTAGTGTGAACATCGTCACGGCTCTTCCGGCGGAGGCGAGGCCGCTTGTGGGCCATTTCGAACTCCGTTCTTCCCGCACCGATCCCTTCAGCGTTTACACAAACGGTGACAGCTCCGTGAGGCTCATCGTCTCCGGCGTAGGCAAGTCAGCGGCGGGGCGAGCGGTGAAACATCTCGCCGGCCTCTTTGATTCGACCGGTTCGAACGCTTGGCTGAATGTCGGCATCGCCGGACATGAATCGCTCCCCCTCGGAACGATGGTGGCCGCCCATAAGATCAGTGATGAGAAAACAGGCCGCTCCTGGTTTCCTCCCATGGTTCTGGACTTTCCATGTGAGACGGCGACACTCCTCACGGTTGAGGAGGAAACAGACGACTATCCGGACAACGCACTGGTAGAGATGGAAGCTGTCGGTTTCTACGCGACTGCCTCAGACTTTTCCACCCATGAACTGATTCACTGTCTGAAGGTGGTCTCCGACAACAGACGCGAGAAGAAACTTGACGGCAAATCGGTTTCGGAACTGATCACGGCACAACTTGCTGCTGTTGAATCTGTTGTTCAATCGATACTTCAACTATCCGCCGAACTGGGAAAGCGGCGGGTGGTGCCCCGTCAACTGAAAGATTTCCTCGAACAGTGGAAGTTCACTGTCACACAAAGCCACCAGTTGGAGAAGCTCCTGAGACGGTGGGAAGTGATTTTCCCTAAGGCCGATCCGTTTGAGGCAGCGAGCCCGGAGAGCAGGAACGGTAGAGATGTCGTCCAATTACTCAGCCGTCAGCTGGCTGAGGCGTCGGTGGAAGCGGAACAACTGTGATCGAGGCAATCTATATCGAGGAAGCAGTCCGGCAGCACCGGCGGACGGCAGAAATTCTCACTCGGTTTCCGAAGGCTCGGCTGATTCCCTGCGAACGGTACGGGGAGGTGTTCAATCCCCGGAGTCAGGATTTCAAAATCCAGAAGCGGCGGCCGGCGCTGATCCTCGCCGAGAAGTTTGACAACTTCGTCCTCCCCACCCCTGATGGCTTCGGCATCGGCGGCACCGAGAATTACTACTTTTCCCACATGCTCAACTGCCTGTACGACTGCCGCTACTGCTTCCTACAGGGGATGTTCCGATCGGCCCACTATCTCCTGTTTGTCAATTATGAATCGTTTATGGACGCCATCGACAGTACGCTTGACAAGAGTACGACAGATAAAACGGTGACATTTTTCTCCGGTTATGACTGTGATTCGCTGGCGTTGGAGACGGTGACCGGTTTCGCGGAGGCGTTCCTCCCTTTCTTCAGAGAGCGGCCTCGGGCCCTCCACGAACTGCGGACGAAGAGTGTCAATATTCAGGCGCTTCTCAAGACTGAGCCGCTCGACAACTGCGTGACTGCCTTCAGTTTCACGCCGGCGGAAATCTCAGAGAAAGTTGAGCACGGTGTGCCGCCGGTGAAGAGGCGCATCGAGGCGATGAAACAGCTCGCCGAACGGGGATGGCCATTGGGCCTGCGGCTTGACCCCCTCATCTATCATGGACGGTTTGAATCCAACTACCGACGCCTTGTTAACGATCTTTTTGCGGCAGTTCCGGCGGAGGCATTTCACTCAGTCAGCCTCGGGGCAATGAGATTTCCCAAAGCCATGTTCGACCCGATGGTAAAGTTGTATCCGGACGAGCTGTTGCTGGCGGGCCCCCTCCACCCTTCAAACGGGATGGTCACCTACCGGCGAGAGGTGGAAGAAGAGATGACTCAGTTCTGCCGATCACTCCTCGGCGACTATTTGCCCGCCGAAAAGTTTTTCCACTGCGCGCCGTGGAGTTGAGTTGGATATGTGTCTGAGATATATATAGGGCGTTTTGCCTTAATAATACCACAAAAAAAGCCCCATACTCGGTGAGACTTTTTTAAAGTCATTGGTTAAGTTTCAATTACCGTCTTTTTCTTCATTCTTAGTTACTTTATAAAGCGTTCGATGTGAGTTATCACCGGCATTAATGGAATTTATTCCTTTAATGTCTTCCCATTCAGAATGCTTAATACAGTATAGGGAAATTGACTTGCTGTCTTTTAGAAAAAAAGTCTCCTTAAAGCTATCAGTCCCATATTTGTGTAACTTCAACTTAGTATCGATTAATGGATAACTTGTTATTCTGCTCGAACAACCAGTAATAAAGACTAAAGGAAGGAATAGGATGGCTTGATACTTTATTAGCTTTCTCATTTTGCACTCCTACACATCGCTTTGTACTGATGCTACACCTGATTAGCCGCAAATGTCAAGAGAAATCCTCACCAAACGGCGATGATTGTCGCCATCACAAGCAGACCCACCAGTTGATACCCCATATTGATACCATAGAGTTTGAACGATTTCCCCTCGTACGCTACTCCCGTCAGGGCAAAGGTGGCGATGTAGCCGAGCCAGAGCCAGAAACCAGTGTGTATGCCGATGGCCGCATCACTGAGCTCGGGCGCAAATCGCTGACTGATCGTTACGATGTGGGCGGTGACGAAGGACATCACCAATGTACCGATAAAGGTCATGATGTACCCTCTCGTTGCCCCTTCGCCCAACTGCTTCATCTTCTCCTCAGGGATGTCCATAGCCGCCATCCACGCCTTGCCGAACAGCACCGAATACCATAGCGCGCCGATGGCGAAATGTGCCACGCCCGCCACCGCTACTGCTATGTAACTCTCTACCATCTTGAGTCCTTCTTTATTTCACTTGAAATGCATTGAGAAAAACGCAAGTCCCAAATCCCAAACTCCAAGATGAAGCTCAGTCCTTGGTTCTTGGCTCTTGGCTCTTGATCCTTGGAGCTTGGTCCATTTTTTCAGTTGTCGCCTAACTGTGGAAACTTGAACCGCTCTATTTCTGAGGGGACGTGCTCCTGTTTCATGATGGTTTCCATCTGCTGCACGATGGCGGGATAGTTATCGGCCACATCATTGGACTCTCGAACGTCCTCCCCTAGATCGTACAATTCAAGCTTCAGGTTTCCATCGAAGACGTTTTTCCGAATACCCTTCCACTTCCCCATTCGAACCGCCTGCTGGCCATTGTAGGCAGGGAACTCCCAGTAGAGAAATTCGTGCCGATTCTCCTGTTCCTCGCCAAGAAGCGTTGGAAGAAAACTGATTCCGTCACTACCCTTCGGCGCCGGTACTCCCGTTAGATCACAGAGCGTGGCCATCACATCGTAGAAAGCCGATAAATGATCTGAAGTACTCCCGGGGGCGATACGTCCCGACCAAGCGGCGATCATCGGAACACGGATGCCCCCTTCGTGGAGAAACCCCTTCGCCCACCCCCGCTCAGTCCGGAACGGGCGGGCGCTGTCGAAAAACGGTGTGTCTGCACCGCCGGCGTAAGTGGGTCCGTTGTCACTGCTGAATATGATCAGCGTGTTGTCATAGAGATCGAGCTCCTTCAGCTTCTCCACCAACTCCCCCACCTGCTCATCGAGATAAGAAATCATGGCGGCGTAGGTAGCCCGGGGTGAAAGATTGGGGAAGTAACTGTTCCCCGTGAACGGCGTCTCCGGACCGAGCTTCTGACGGTAATAGTCCACCCACCGTTTCGGCGCCTGGAGCGGTACGTGAGGAATGGGCGAAGCGTAGTAAAGAAAGAAAGGGCGTTTGCTGTTATCTTCAATGAACTTCAGCCCCTCTTGGTGCATAAGCTCCGGCGCATAGTCTATAAGATCAAAATCAGCGTAGCTGGCGGGATCGAGGGGATCAGCGCCTTCGGCAAGTGAACTGTGAGGCGCAACCATCTGGTTCCTGAGAAGATGCCGCTCTTCATTTTTCCACAGGTGCATGGGGTAAAGGGTGTGCGCCTGCCGCTGGCAATTGTAGCCGTAGAAAAAGTCGAACCCCTGTCTGGTGGGAACACCTTCGCTCCCCGGCGCGCCCAGCCCCCACTTGCCGACCATGCCTGTCCTATAGCCCGCTTCCTTGAGGAGTTCCGGCAAGGTCAGCACACTGTCCGGGAGAGGGCGCTGCCCTTCCAGGGATGGATCGTCGAACATGGCGGCATAACTCCAGACATCGCCTCTGACTCCCCATTCATCGTTGCCGCGGATGTATGTGTGACCAGTGTGCTGACCCGTCAGCAGGACCGAGCGGGACGGTGCACAGACCGGCGATCCCGAATAGTGCTGTGTGAAGCGCATGCCGCTGCGTGCCAGCGCATCGATGTGAGGCGTTTCGATAATTTCCTGACCGTAAACACCGAGCTCCCCGTAACCGAGATCGTCAGCGAGGATGTAGATAATGTTCGGTGGCTCGGGCTTCTCGCACGATGAAACAGTCAGCGCCAAGGCGGCCGACACCGATAAGCGCGCGACAGTCTTCACTCCTGCTCGGCCTCTCTCGAGATGGGGTCCCCAACGTCGCGCTGAAGCTTCAGCAGATGGCGCCGTGTCTCTTCAATGGCTTCCTTATAATCAGGATCGCCGTACAGATTATTCACTTCACCGGGATCGCTCTCCAGATCGTAAAACTCCCACTCGTCAATGTCGTTGTAGAAGTGGATCAGTTTATACC
>LUOC01000004.1 GCA_001626655.1 Fidelibacterota bacterium REDSEA-S14_B6
TCATCGAGCTTGTCCCACGCCAGTTTGTACTGAACCTTTTCGCTGAGGAGCGACCCTTCAATCTGAATAAAAGTGTCCCTGAAATAATCGGCGAAAGGGGAGCCGCTGGAGATGAGGCGGTCCTTCGTCTGGGGATTCCATTGATACCGTTCATTCATGGAGACAACGTCGTGCCTGCTGGCCCGGGAGTGGTTGACTGTCAATGTGAACCACTCTTTAACAGGCCCCGTCAATTGAATCTGCGTCCCCACTTCGTCGTTCAGGTCAAGCTCGTGGATGATGCGCCCGATGAGGCGGGAGGTGTGCAGATAGACGCCGGTAGGCGGCCGCTGGAAATCCTGTGAAATGTCCACATTGTTGACGAAATCGAAGTTTCTGTCCGGAGGGAGCCGACGGAAATCGTAGTTCTTATAATCGATGACCGCAGACCAGTCGCCTAGATACGTTCCGATTCCGGCATAGACGCCCGTCCCGTCAGAGAGGTAGGCGTCGCCCCCCTCACCCGAGGAGCTTCGGTACGCCACTTCAACAAAGGCGTCGAACAGTTCGTGGCTCAGTTCACCGTATGCGCCGGCGAAGTTGTGCCTGAGGTCAAGATCGGCAGGGTTTCCCGTTTCGTCGTGGGGGAGGAAGTGATCTTCACGGGACTGGAGGAGAGAGAGGCCCAAGCGCGGACCGAAAACTTCGGTGTCAAAATTTGCCCCAGCGAGAAAATGATCCGTTTGATAGTTTGGGACCCTGTCACTGAACTCTTCTATGACAGGTGAGCTTTTCCAGGTTTGCATTTTGCCGGAGATCAAATTGATGGTAAAGGATTCTCTCATATATCCAAAGAGAAGTCCCCGAACGCCGGTATCAAGGTCAATGGCCTGATCGTCCACCTGGTTCAGGATCAGTCCCCGTCCCCAGATCGTATAAACATCACCCAGTTCAATGGAAAGGTTTTCTCCGAAGTATTCAAGCCTCAGTTTCCTAAAGCCACTTAAGTCAACACCCATTTCCGGTGGTTCACTCAGTTCAAACTGTCCCCAACCGGACCAAGAACCGAGATTCATTCGCCCTTCAAGAATATGTTCAGAAAAGTTGAAATCGTTGGCGCTCTCGGCGTACTTGGAAGTGATGGCTCCTGAATAGGACGCCTGACCTATGAGGAATGAACAGAGAGCGGGAAAGAGCCACAGAAGTGGCTTTAGTTTCAAAAGATCAGGAAGCGACAGGCGCCAGTTCTTGGATACCCAGAAGTGCCCGAATACGTTCCTCGATTTCTATCTCGTCACCGGGAAGATATCCCTGGTGCATCCATCGGATGACGCCGTCCATATCCACGAGAATCGTTGTCGGCATCAGCTGGGCGTTGAGACGCTTTGCCACTTTACCGTTGGGATCGAGAGCAACCTTGAAGGTGAACTTCTTTGATTTAACCGTGGAACGGACCTTTGAAAGGCTTTTGGGGTCATCTTGATTGATAGTAAGTATTGTGAGGCCGTACCCCTCGTATTTTTCGTGGAACCGCTGAAGGTGGACCATCTCCTTCAGGCATGGGCCGCACCATGTGGCCCAGAAATCGAGAAGGACCGGGCCATTCTTAAGCAGGTCATTGAGAGAAGTTTTGCCACCACCGAGGATTTTCAATTTCTGCTTCTGAACAGAAGCGATGGTACCAGTTAGACCGCCGCTGGCGATTTCTCGCTCGTAATAAACAAGGCTGAGTGCAAGACCAACCATTACGACAGCGCCGAGAAGGACGTTTGCGCTGGTCTTTCGACTTTTCTTTAAGAGAAGTCTTCTGTCCAGGCCACCTCATTCTTGTTCCATCTTATGTTCTCCGCAAGTGTTGGTGAGCCCAAACTTCACTGTTTCCGGCGTCAATTGCAAGTTATCTCCACCCATGAAAAAGAACCTATGCGCCACGTCACACTTTCGGGATACCATCGGAGAGAGCTTGATAAAATCGATTTTTTACTCTAACCTTTCTCACTGTGGGAGGTATGAGTCTCGATGAATCCTCCCCATCAATGATTTATTCAAGATATGTGTAACAGGGGCAAACAGTTAATTCTTTGCGGTCTTCTATTATCGCAGGCCGGGGCCAAGGACGCCATAGCCGTTTACGTGGCGGAGGCTGTCGGTCTTGTGGACATGGAAACGGACGCCATCACAGCCCTTATCGAAGAGGAACTGGAAGCGACGGACGTTTACTTTGTTATGGAGGGTTCAGGGGGCGACGCTCCTTTGAGTTTTCAGAAGCAGAACAGATCAATTCGCAAGTATTGATCTGGCGGCTGTATCGATCAGGACGTACCTATGAGTATGATTACCGTCTCTACAGCGTGGAAACTGACTTCAGTGAACGGTACAGCTCCCAAGGGAATCAGATGAACAAGCGTTATCTTAAGGGGAAGGCGCGGTCGACCCTACGATTTACGGGAACGGCTGAGAACGCAGCTGAGGCTGCTCGCCTCATGGCGTGGCATTCCGTAGGGTTAAAGCCGCCAAAAGGCCGTTTTAGCCGCGATGTGCGGGCTGGGATCCTTGCTGGCCTTCGGCGCGCCTACAATACGTTTTGGTTTGTTATAGATTCGGGCTTTGAATCAGTTCTAATTCTTGCGGCACTTCTAATCATGGGCGGTGCCGCTTCCTCCATTGCCGCTGATTCCGGAGAGGACCTTGGCTACCCACCTGACTATCCCGGGGTGCCATAGAATCATGAATCAGATGAACTACAACGCTAAGAAACGGGCATTTTGGCTCTTCATTGTTATGCCCTTTTCCTTAACAGCTCAGATGACGTTCGAAAGACAGGATATCAGTAACAGCAACAGCGTAGAGAAGCTTTTCCTAGAGGATATAGATGGTGATAATGATTTAGATATTGTTGCCGTAGGTGTCACCAGATCTAGCACTTATTGGTATGAGAATGATGGTTCAGGAAATTTCACGTATCATACAATTTACGATCAGTCTTGGCGTACTTATTGGTCCGAAGGGCTTTATGTAAAGGATGTCAATGGAGATAACGACCTGGATGTTCTAACAACATACAGTGGATCAGATCGAGTT
>LUOC01000040.1 GCA_001626655.1 Fidelibacterota bacterium REDSEA-S14_B6
GCCTTGGAGATTGTGGAGACGCTGGCGCGTGCGGTGACGAACATCATGACATTCCCCGGCCCCGTAATCGCGGCGGTGGACGGCCACGCCGTTGCCGGCGGCTGCCTCATCGCCCTCGCCAGCGATCACCGAATCGGTACCCCCGGCGACTACAAGATAGGACTGAACGAACTTGCCCTCGGCCTCGACCTTCCTCCCATCGGACTGGCGGTGGTGCGGAAGTGCGTCCCGGCGGAACGGCAGTTTGAAGTCGCTTCCCTCAGCAGGTTCTACTCACCGGAAGAGGCGGTGGCCATGGGACTTCTGAATGAGATCAGCGATGATTCAGAAGCAGATGCGGTGAAACTGGCGGCGTCGCTGGCCGACTCCCTCGCCCCCTTTCAGCGGCTGAAGAAGCGGCTCATCGCCCCAGTGCTGGAACGGCTCGAGAAAGAAAGTGATTCAGCGGAAGATTTTATCGGGCAGTGGAAAACGCCGGAAACGCAGGCGAAGATCAAGGCCGCCGTCGCGAAAATGAAATCGTAAAACGTAACGTCTAACGTTAAACGTTGAACGTTATACGTTGTTAAGAGCGTACGGTGACTACCGCCGTTCCGTAGGCCAGAATCTCGGAAGTATTCGACATCACCATGGAGGTGGTGAACCGGATGTCCGTGATGGCGTTGGCGCCCATCTCCTCCGCCCGCTCGATCATCCGTTGCTGAGCCTCTTCCCTCGACTCCGCCATCATTTCGGTGTACTCCTTAATCTCACCGCCGATGACGGTGCGCAATCCTGCAATAATGTCTTTTCCCACGTGGCGGGCCCGGATGGTACTCCCCTTCACAAGCCCTTTCACCTCGGTGATGGCGTGGCCCGGGATGGTCGATGAAGTTGTCAGTATCATGATTTTACTCCTTTGAACGGTTCATCTTTCGAGTCGGAAATTCGCTCTTTGATCATACTCACCAGCATCAGCAGTCCCCCTACAACAATCAGAACAATAGCAATGGTGGCATGCTGAGGGATTTCCTTGATCGCCTTCAGAACTTCGATGATCATATACACCACGATAATTGCCACGCCGCCTAACACCATGAATATCCCTGCTGTTCTCATTCTTCGCCTCCTTTACTTTGATACGGAACCAGTATCTCCTTCAGCATTTCGTTAATCTCCTCCGGGCTGAGCGGAATGGTGACGCCGTCGAGATCGACCGTGGTGTGGTGCCCCCGCATCACCATCATGCGGACTTCCCGCTGGAGCGCCAGCGCCGCCTCGCGATCGAGTTCCACGCCGCCCAGATCGATGCTCGACACATCGATCCCCTCCTCCACAAGGGGAGCTAGAATTTTTCCAACGATCTCTTTCTGCTCAGCCATGGCTCATATCGCTGTCGGGCCGGTGAACCGAAGCGCAAAAGAAATTAATTCACTCGGACTGGACATCATCGTACATTTTCCGAACATTCAACTTAGAGTGACTGATGAAAATATGGACATTTGAAGGGGGATTCGACGAGAATCTCACTTACCTCTTTTCCGACGGCCCCTCGCCCGATACCGCCATCGTGGACGCCGCCGTGCCGCTGAGCGCCCTTCAATCAACGATAGATGAGAACGGTCTCTCTCCGGTCAAACTTCTGGTGACTCACACCCATTTTGATCACACAGCCCATTTGGACGAGTACGCGGCAGCCTTTCCGGAGGCGGAGGTGTGCGTTACAGACGGGACGGGACGGTGGCCCAATGAGCGGCCTCTCTCGGACGGCGATACGATTGCAGTCGGCTCCCTCACGGTGGCGGTCCTCCATACGCCGGGGCACACACAGGACAGCGCCTGCTTCCTCGTGGAGGACGCCCTCTTCAGCGGCGACACCATCTTCGTCGGCCGGACAGGCCGGACCATCGCCGCCGGCAGCGACACACGGCAGCTCTACCGCGCCATCTCGGAAAAACTGTTGTCTCTTCCCGTAGAAACAGTTATCTATCCCGGACACGACTACGGGCCGGTTCAGAAGATTTCGTTGAAAGAGAACATTGAAATGAGTCCACTCCTTCAGGCGACGGATGAAGACGATTTTGTCAGGAGGATGGACGACTATGAAAGATCACGCTAACAGAAGATAAGGAGAGACAAGATGAAACGGTACGCATGGGGACTCCTGACCGGCGGTCTGGTGGCAATCTGCCTCACCGTGGTCACCACCGCATCGACGCCTCAGGATGATTCCATCAAGGTCTATCTGAGTCAACTTGAGCAGTTCCTCCGGGGTGAAATGAGCAAGAGCACCACGGCCGGGCGGTTTCAGCTCCAGTCCTTCAGCATCGACAGGACGCACTGGCACTACATGATGGACACGGCCACCGGCAAGCTCTATCGCATGGAGCTCGGCAGAACGCCTGACAGAAGCGAATGGATACTGATGGCCCAGGGGCTCATAGGAGAACCGCCGCCGGAAGAAGCCGAGACAGAGACTGTAGAGGAATAGTGGCGCCGCGAAAGCGGAAAACGGACGAACGGCTTGCCCTTGCCGAGCCGGAACTTTCGGCCGAGAACGAAGTTCGATTCCAACATGGAATCGATCTGTTCAATGCCGGCACCTACTGGGACGCCCATGAATCGTGGGAAGAGATCTGGCAAGAGCTCGGGCACGATCCGCACGACGACTGGGAGATACTGCTTCGGGGACTCATCCAGAT
>LUOC01000041.1 GCA_001626655.1 Fidelibacterota bacterium REDSEA-S14_B6
GAATTGCGTTAAAGATGAGTCCCACCAGCATCAGTACGCTGCCGATGATGGTTAAGGCTAAGCTCGTATCCATATTTTTCTCCTATTCAGTTGCCCGTAATGGGATGAACCAATGTAGCAAAACCCGAACATAGAAACCATTAAAATGGTTACAGATTTAATGGGGCCATGGGCCCACGACTGAAGTCGTGGGTTATGAAAGAATAGAAAGACGGCGCCGTTTTAACGGTTCTTGATGTGGCTGATGCTTGAGGAAAACACCCCTGCGCCGCCGCGGTTTGCGGCGGCGGGGTTGTTATTATGCCTTAACTAGGCTGTGGCGAAGACTGTCTCAGGCTCGCCTGTCGGCTGTTTCGAGGAGGAGGATTTCCCCTTGCTGTTATAAGCCAGCTTCGTGGTGCTGATAACCACAGCCGCGATTTTGTAAGGATCGCCGTTGGACGCGGGCCTCCTGTCTTCGAGCCGCCCTTTCCACCCGTCTTCAATCGTCCCCACAGGGATCCGGATGGAGGCGCCCCTGTCGGAGATAGCAAACGAGAAGGTGTCGATTGATTCTGTCTCGTGGGCGCCCGTCAGCCGCTGATCATTATCAGCGCCGTACACCGAAATGTGCTTTTCGATGTGCTGGCCAAAGGCTTCGCAGATCTTGGTGAACACCGCCTCGTCACCGCACGATCTCATGGTGGAGTCCGAGAAATTGACGTGCATGCCAGAACCGTTCCAGTCGCCCTTTATCGGCTTCGGATGCCAGTTGATGGCCACGCCGTACTTCTCTGCATTCCGCTCCGCCAGGTATCGCGACACCCACGTTTCGTCACCGGCTGCCCTCGCCCCTTTGGCGAAGATCTGGTATTCCCACTGCCCTGTGGCGACTTCGGCGTTGATCCCTTCCACATTCAGACCTGCATCCAGGCACTGGTCGAGGTGATCTTCGATAATCTCCCGACCGAAGGTGTTCTTCGCGCCGACACTGCAGTAGTAAGGCCCCTGTGGACCGGGATAGGCGTTGGCGGGAAAACCGAGGGGAAGGTCCGTTTCGGGATTCCACAGGAAGTACTCCTGCTCGAAACCAAACCAGAAATCGTCGTCGTCCTCATCGATGGTCGCCCGACCGTTGGAGATGTGAGGAGTTCCGTCCGCATTCAGCACTTCAGTCATCACAAGATAGCCGTTGAGTCTGTCGGGGTCAGGAAAGATCGCCACCGGTTTCAGCAGACAGTCGGAATCATTTCCGGACGCCTGTTCCGTGGAACTGCCGTCAAAAGCCCACATGGGGCAATCTTCCAGCTTCCCGGAAAAATCGGTCGCAATCCTCGTCTTGCTCCGAAGATTTTGGGTCGGCGTATAACCGTCAAGCCAGATGTATTCCAGTTTCGCCTTTTCACTCATCGTTGAATCTCCTTTTCCATTTTTTTTGCGGTGCCCGTAAGCCAATTAACCGATTGTTATCGATTTTTAACGCTAAACACAAGCACTGACCTCCGCTAAAATTATTAAAGTAATTTTAAAGAAAACAAGAATTATTTAGGTTTTTGCGCCTGTTTTATAAATAATTCAAATGGAATGCGTCAATCCACAATCCATCCGGCCACCTCCTCGCCGATGGCGAGGGATGCGGTGAGGCCCGGGGAATCGATGCCGATAAGGTTGATCCAGCCGGGACAGTCCGGTTCGTGCCTGATGTAAAAATCCGAGTGTCCGTCAGCGGTCTCCTCCAGCTTTGGGCGGATTCCTGAGTAGTCCGGGCTGAGGTCGTCTCGCTCCAGCGCCGGGAGGTACTGCTTTGCTTCCCGGTAGAACAGGTCGCTATCCTCGGCCTTGACGGTATAGTCTTCGGACCGGTTATCAACCCAGGCGGCATCGGGGCCGAGCTTCATATCTCCGGCCTGATCAAAGCTGAGATGAATGCCCAGAGAATCGTGTTCGGCGTCCGGGAGGGGGTAGACGAGGCGCTCAACGCGGTGTCGCCACTTTCCTGACAGCTTGAAATATGCCCCCTTCGAATAACGAAGTGCCGGCCGGGAGGGGTCGTCACTTCCCCAGAGAAGCTGAGCGATTGTATCACTGTGAAGGCCGGCGGAGTTCACCACCCATCGGGCCGTGACTGCGTAAGCCGCGTCGCCGGGCCCCTCCACCTGAAGAGCGTAGGAATCACCTTTCCGGTCAGCATCTACAACAACCGCTTTCAGCAGCATGTCGTGATCTGCCTCTGCTGACACGCGATGATACGCTGACATCAGTTCATGAGCTGACACTATGCCGGTACAGCCGACAAACATTGCCGACTCGGCTGACACCTCCGGTTCCGCCGCCGCAATTTCCGACCGGCTCATCATGCACAATTCGGGGACGGCGTTCGTCTCGGCCTGCCGGTGAAGCGCTTCCAGCTGAGATTCCTGTCCGGCCTTCGCCACCACAAGTTTCCCGCATTTGCTGTTCCAGACATCATTCTCACGGCAGAACGCATATAGGGGCTCTCGGCCGGCGAGGCAATACTTTGCCTTCAGGGAACTGGCGGGATAATAGATGCCGGAATGAATCACTTCGCTGTTCCGGCTGGACGTCCCCTGACCGAACCCCATCTCCTTCTCTATAATCAGCACCGACGTCTCCTCCCGCACGGCCAGCGCCCTCGCCACGGCGAGCCCCACAGCCCCGGCGCCTACAATGATTATGTCATAATCGACATCGGCGGTCACATCTTCAGGCGTGTCGCCTCTTTAAAGGTGGACATGACAATCATGGTGTGGGTGCGAATCACGCCCGGCCACGCCTGAATCTCCCGCAACAGCACTTCCAGGGACGAGGTGTCCTGCGTTCTCACCTTGAGAATGTGAGAACCTTCCCCTGTAATGGAGTGACACTCCAGCACTTCATCTGTCTCCTGTGCGTGGTCGATTACATCGGTATAATGATCAGAAGAGGACATATCCATAAGGATGTAAGCTTTCACATCGTAGCCGACCTCTTTTGCATTCACCACAGCACGGAATTCCTGGATAACACCACTCTCCACCAGTTTGCGGATTCGTTCTGTTACGGTGGGGACGGAGAGGTCAACATGCTCCGCCACTTCGCTGGCGGTCATGCGGCCGTCTTTCTGAAGTATATCCAGAATCAGTCTGTCTTTGTCATCCATACTTATTCACTATCAATGGATTAGTCACATAAACAATTTATGGAAAATGTGCTTCATCCTTCAAAACTTTAAGAAGAGAGGGGTGTAAACTGTGGAAGATGCTGTGTGTCAAAATCAAACTGAAACGTGCATCGGTTCACCACATCGGCGGCGGAGAGGAGGGACGGGAACGGCAGGGGCGGCGTCGGCAGGCCGTGAAAAACGGCTGTCTCTTCAGCCGGCAGGGAAGCGACTGTACTGTTGAGCGCAATGGCCCGCATCACTTTGTAGAGGGGCAGATCCTCTTCTGAGAAAAGGTTCAGCATCACAACAGGGATGGCCGGGAGGCGGGCGCTCAGGCTGCATAACGATCTCAGACGCGTGGTGTCCGACACAACCGGCGCCGCATAAAGTCCGTCTGTCTCTTTTCTCCGGACCCACCGCTGAAGCAGCGCCGAATCGTCACACAAGGTAAACAGGCCGTCGCTCACGGGCGCCACAACATCACAGAGGGGCGGTTTATCAAGCTGGAGGTGTGTAATCGCTTCAGACAGACGGCTATACCCTTCCCGATCCCGGACAATAGCGACAGCACTTCGTTTGCCGTCCGTCAGCTCAGCGCCGATAAGCGGCACGATGCCGGCCTTGTCGCAGGCGGCAGCAAATTCCACAGCGCCGTAGAGACCGTTCTCATCCGCCAGACAGAGATACCCCCACTCATGTTCCACGGCGAACGAAACCAGTTCAGAAACAGAGTGAACTCCCTTCAAAAAGGAGTAATGGCTCTTACAGACAACAAGGGGAGAATAGCGCATAAAAAGCGTATAATTGAGACATAATAAAGGGCCGCTGCGCGGAGTATATCCGCCTCACGGCCCCTTATTCAAACAGCCGCTATTTAGAACGGGAGGTCGTCGTCATCGCCGCCGCTGTCCGGTTTTGACGGCGCGTTCCCACCACTGTCGCTACGGCGGCCGAGCATGGTAAACATGTCGCCGTGGACTTCGGTGGTCGTCCGTTTGTTCCCTTCCTTGTCTTCCCAGGAACGTGTCCTCAGTCTGCCTTCCACATATACCATCTGACCTTTCTTCAGGTACTGAGCGGCGGTTTCGGCAGGCTTCCCAAAGAGGACACACCGGTGCCATTCGGTATGATCCTGGAAGTCACCGTCGGCGTTTTTGCGGCTCTCGTTGGTGGCGACATTAAAGTTCGCTACGGCCGTCCCTGACGGCGTGTAACGGCTTTCTGCATCTCCACCCAGGTGACCTACGAGAATGACGCGATTGATACTTCCTTTTTGCATCGGATTAACCTTTCCTTCTTTTGTTATATTCCATACCCTCTTCCTACAGGAATATCATATCTCCTGCCGTGGAAATCAAGAGTTTTGTTTACTGTAGATTTGCCAGATGAATCGCCTCTCCCGCAAGCAGTGAATTGAATCCAAACTGGCGGCGGGTCCGATCTATCGCCTGCAGGCGATACCACTCTTTCAGCCACTGCCCCTCGGAAAACAGCTCCGTCTGGCGTCCACTGCCTGTAAGGTTGGAAAGTCCCACACCGATGAGGCGGATGCCCACCCGACGAGTAATAGCCGAGAACATAAGATCCTTCGCTACAGAGAAGAGAGAAGGATCCCGATTGTCGGGCTGAGGGAGCGTCCGGGATCGGTCAATGGTTTCAAAATCTTCATACCGCAGTTTCAGTGACACCGTCCGTGCCCTCTTCTTCTCCCGGCGGAGCTGCCGGCACACCTTTTCCGTAAGCATATGGAGCACAGCGGCGAGATACTCCCGATCGGTGGTGTCGGTCCGGAAGGTGATCTCCTTGCTGATCGATTTTCGTCTCCACTCCGGCGTCAGTTTTCTTTCATGCAGACCGACAGACGTACGCCAGAGCCATCGTCCTGTGGCGCCGAGAGTTGACGCCATGAGCGACTCCCCCGCCGATGCGATCTGATGGATCTGTTCCAGCCCGAAGCTTTCTAACAGTGCGGCTGTTTTCCCTCCCACACCGGGGATGGCTCCCACCGAAAGCGGCGCCAGAAACTGCGCCTCAGTTCCGGCCGGGATCCAGAGAAGGCCGTTAGGCTTCGCCTCGCCGGAAGCGATCTTTGCTGTCATTCTGGTCGAGGCTATTCCTGCCGTACAGTCCAGTTGTGTCGCCTGTTTGACGGCCCAGCGGATTCGCTCTCCCGCTTCCATAGGCGTTCCCCACAGCCGCTCCGTCCCCGACAAATCTATGTACCCCTCATCAATGGAGGTCATTTCCACCACAGGCGAAAAAGAGTGAAGCATCTTTTTTACCTTACAGTGATACTGATCGTACAGACCAAAGTCCACTGGCACCACCACCAGATCGGGGCACCGCCGCACTGCTACCGCCATGGGCATGGCCGAATGGACGCCGAACGCCCGCGCTTCGTAGGAGGCCGATGTCACCACAGAGCGCCCCGCTTCCGGATCGCCGCCCACCGCCACCGGTTTCCCTTTCAATGACGAATCCTTCAGCCGCTCCACAGCGACGAAGAAACAGTCCATATCTATATGAGCAATCACTTTTCTGAGTGATTAAGTGACTAAGAGATTGAGTGATTGAGTCATTAAGTCATTGAGCGATTGATTACGGCTCCGCCACGTCAGTCCCATCTGGCTGGCGGGCGAGTCGAGTATTGAGTATAGAATACAAAAAGCGTATATTCAAAGAAAAATAAAGAGAAGATATTCCTTAATCGCTATTCAGGCCGGTGGTAAAACGGATCAGTTCGTCGGCGAGTTCATGGGTCCTTTCCACAACAGTCTCGTCGGTGACAGCGCCGCCAGTGGCGTAGACAAACCGCGGAATGATGACACAACGAAAATCGAGCATGAGCGAGTTGGCGAGAGCCATGATGGACATGTAACTTTTTTCTCCTCCCGCGGCGCAAAGGAAGCCGACCACCTTATTTTGCCACGCCTGTCCCGTAATCTCGATGAAATTCTTCGCCGCAGCGTTGGCGTCATAATTGTATACCGGCGTAGCGAGGACAATACCGTCCGCCGACGCCACCTTCTCCCTGAACAGTTGCGTGGTGGGATGATCCAAATAATCCTTCCCATCACAAAAGGGCATTTCATGATCGCTGAGTGCCAGCAACTCTGTCTCTTCACCGATCTCCCGGAGTCGATCGCACAAGGATTCGGCCATTGTACGGCTGTTGCTCCCCGGCCTCAGTCCGGAACTGATAACAATGTATTTCATAAGTGTCTCCCTAATCTGCTGTTCAATCGCTGTTGAGGCGGCTGTATTCTGACATCGTGTAAACGGCAAAGGTAGCAAGCCAGTGTTCACCGCCGTAGCCGCTGTCAAACATAATTGTGTACCCTTCTCTGGCATGGATTGCCGCCAACCGTGAGAAGATCTCCCGCCGTTCATCAAAAGAAGGTAGCACCGATGCAAGCTGATTCATGGTCCAAGCCCTGTGAAACATAAGACCGATGAGATGACCAATCCCCGGATCTTTCGGATCCAGCACTACCGGTGGCGACCTCAAAGGGTGAAACCGATCATCGGCCGGAGCCGGAAGGAACATATCGAGCCAATCAGGAAATTCATCGCTTTCCATGGTTTTGCTCATCGATTCAGCCTCCGCCAAACATGGTGACAGGAAGTCCGTTCCTGACGGCTCATATGCCGTGGGGCAGTCCCTGTCCGGTGCAAAGTACCGATTACTGAATTGTTTTATGCCGTTAAGCAGTGCAGTGTCCTCTACCGTGACTGCATAGTCGTACATGAGAGAGAATGAAAAAGCGGTGTTGGCATGCGTCCCAGGTCTGAGCGGCGATGATAAGACATTAAGGTAATCAACTGTTTTGAGAGAAAGCAGTTCGGCGAGCGGCCGTATGTTCCGGGCCCATGCTTGCCCTTCTTTATCGTCCCAGGTTGACAATTCGCTGTAGAGCTTCATCAGCCATGCCCATCCGTAAGTCCGCTCGAATCCTTTCGTAAAATCATTGTCTGTAAAGAACCGGAATTCGGCATCCAACCGTTGCCGGCTCAGGTTTGTGCGTAGTTTCGCCCGAATACTGTCAGCCACGGAAATGTCGGGAAACATCTTTAGGATTTTTGTCATTGTCCAATGCCCATGAACGGCTGAGTGCCAGTCCCAGCATCCATAAAATGACGGTGTCACTTCGTAGTGAGGCTTGATCCATTCGGGACTATCAAATCGGTAACCAATCTTGTATGGAAATTTTCTGTCCACACAGTCGAGGGAGAGCTGCACCAACTCCTCGGCGCGTGTCACATCCAGCACCGGCGGCGAAACTTCCGGAAGCGATGCCAGCAGCGATTGTCCATCCTGTTTTCTAGGCGAACAACTCACCATGATGATGCAAACCGTTCCGGTTATGAATATCTTTTTCTTCATTGGTTCTTCTCTTGAATAATTGTTCGACTTGCGAGGTCAAACATGTCGCCTTCCATCAGCAGATGGAAGGGCCGAAAATCGTTTTCACTCAGCATGGGAAACTGGTCGGTATTCAACCTACTGTTATAGATGGCCACATAGCTTTTTCCGATTACTTCAAATCGGCTCCCACTCACCACAACTGCTGTTGCCTCATCCAGGCCTATTCCAAGAAGATGTGGTTTCTTTTGCAGAACTGGGAACATATCAAACTGCCTGTTCCGTTTCAACAGATGTTGATCAATAGCGGAGTTTGTGAGAAAGGCGAATCCTTCTTCATGGTCTCCCATCATGATTGTATTTCCGCTTGTATCTCCTCGAACAAGGTAGGATCCCTGTATTGTGGCACCGGCGGAGGATCCCCCTACAACCCCGCCTCGAGCCAGTAAGGCACGGAGTTCAGCAAGAGTTCGGGTTTTATCATAAGCATCCACCAACCGCCATTGCCGCCCTCCCATGAACCAGACACCTGTTGCTGTCATCACCGGTGTTGTGAACTCAGGTGTGTCCGCCTCGGCTCGATCCCTTGTATGGATAACATATACCATGGCGGCGCCGAGATCCAGGAACATACGTCGCAGTTGTTCTTCCAGTTTCGGCATGGCAATATACATGTCAGTACCGGCGGTAGGAATCACCACAATCTCAGCTTTTTTGCCTCCCGCCAGTTCCACAAACTTTTCGAGGATTCCCGAACCGCCCAGCTTTCCCCCTCCGGCGATGACCAAATGACCCTTCTCCGGTCCCTTTACCGGCGCCCACTTATCAGAAGGGATCGGTCCCGGGAATGTGGCACAGGAAGTCCATAAACAGAAAACCGGAGAAAGAGCCAGTATTTTCCAATAATCAGATCGACGCAAGATGACTTTCTTCCATGGCGGCTTTTTTTGCTTGGGTGCGGCTCAGCCGGACTGACAGCACGGTCCAGACCCCCGCCAGCGGAATTGTCGCAGTGGCGATGCCGGCAAGTGTTACTCCCAAAAGCGCAAACAGGCTGTCGATCCCTGCGCCGGCCACATCGCCTCCGCGATAGAGGAACACGTCGACCACCGGCTTGGCTTTATACTTTTCCGAAGCGGAAACGACACTGAAGAGTGTTTCCCGCGCGGGCCTGGAGACTGCATAGCGCGTTGCACGGTGTAACGCCTGGAAAATGGCCATGACACCGTAGAGTGTCCAGACGGAAAGGATGGTAAAACCGATCATTGTCACGGCCGGTAATATAGCGAGTGTCCATCCGACACCAATTCTTTTGATAAGATGGGTGGTTATAAAAATTTGGGTGAAGAGCGTAGCAATCTGCGCCAGCATGTCGAACTGAGCGAATCCAGCAACCCTCTGGCTCAGTGTGTCGGTGTTTTCAAGAATAATACTCGCCTGAGTGAAATAGATCAAAGTATTGGAAACAGCCATCAGCACAATGTAGGCTCCGATCCCCAAGAGGTAGGACGACGTGCCGATAGCCCGAAGGCCCTCCCACAATGATCCGCCCATCTTCCCGGTTCTCCTCTCGGCGATCCGATCCATTGGAGTGCCGTAAAAACTCGACAGTCTGATGGCCATTCGATCCAGCGTCAGCATCACAACAATGGCAAGGCCGAAGAATAGAGCGCCTGCAAGCATCAGCCCCACCGGCAGGTAAGGTGATTCAGTCATCGAACTGACTTGGTTCGTGCTCCATCCTCCCATAATGGCACCCAGAGTGCCGCCGATACCGATGAAAGGAAACATCCGCTTGGACTGATCAAAGTGAAAAATATCCACCATGAACGCCCAGAATACGCTTGTGATAAACAGGTTGATGACACTCAGCCAGACATAAAATGTATACCCCACCAGACGAGATGTCAGTGTCTCCGCTTCCGATCCTATCAGGCCTCCTCCACTCATTATATTGACGATGAGCAGTCCGGAAAAAAGAAGCAGGCAAACGATGACAAAGAGATACGCCACCGGTATAAACTGGCGGCGATTCATCCTCGCCACCACACCCCCAAAGGCGAGAACGGCTACCAGCGACAATATTGAAGTGACGGTAAAAAGCCACCGAAGGTCTGACATTCCCCGGGAGACGCCCATTGCTTCACGGACAGGCCGAAGAAAAAAGTAGCCACACAGAACACAGAAGAAGTAGAGCGCTCCTAATAAAGCCAGAGGCAGCTCGACCTTCTTGATCCGTAAATAGCGGCTCAGAAAGTCGGTCAAACTGTGCTCTTCAAAATTAAATGGGCATCAGCGACGTTGGCCTATGATGGAAGATCATCAAAGAATTTCTCCATGCGTTGCCGCATGCCTCTGTCGGGCATTTTGCCCTGGGCGGCACCCATGTTGTCCGTCAGATAGCTCATCTTGGCCGTCCCGGGTATGACGCATGTTACTGCCGGATGTGAAAGAACGTATTTCAGAAAAAATTGTCCCCAACTGTTGATATCGGCTTCTGAAGCCCAATCAGGTAGGGAACGATCGCCCACCCTTCCAAAGAGTCGACCCCGGCCGAATGGGACGTTTACCAGAACAGCCATCCCTCTATCCCGAGCCAAGGGGAGAATTGTCTCAGCAGATGTCCGCGACGCCAGTGAATAGTTCACCTGAATGAAATCGATATCTTCCTTCTTCATCATTTTGATGAAGTCAGGATATTGCCGGTTTCGGGATGTGCTCACACCAACGTAGCGGATACGGCCCTCCTTTTTCATCTCCAGAAGAACCGGAAGCATGAGATCCAGACCCACAAGATTGTGAACCTGGATAAGATCTATTTTTTCAGTCCGCAGCTTCTTGAAGGAAGCCTTCAGTTCGCCTTTTCCAGACTTCAAATCGTCTTTCCGGACTTTTGTGGCGAGGAACAGCTTTTCCCGGTTTTTTAGCTCTGTGGTTAGATCTCCCACCACTATCTCGGCGGTGCCATAGGACGGAGCTGTGTCCACAACCTTTCCTCCCATATCAGCGAAATTCTTGAGTACTTCTTTCAGCGGCGCGCGTTCCTCTGATGACGTCCCTACACTATACCGACGGGCTGTGCCGATACCGACAATTGGAACCTTTTCACCTGTGGATGGTATTGGGCGTTGAATAAGAGGTGATTGCCGAGAACCTCGACCCACAAGTGGGCCGACTCCCAAAACCAACCCCGCACCGGCAGCACCTGTGACTTTCAGTATTTCTCTTCGTGAAATTTCTTTCTGTTTCATCGCAATGTCCTCCTTATCTAGTAAATCTTTGATCCATGACTGTCTATTCTACGTCAAGCAGTTCCACATCAAAAATCAAAGTTGAGTTCGCCGGGATCGATCCCACCGCCCGGTTGCCGTAGCCCAAATGCGGCGGGATGGTTAGGCGCCGTTTCCCTCCCACTTTCATTCCGGGGATCCCCTCGTCCCACCCTTTGATCACCTGTCCGATTCCCAGTGTAATGACCAGAGGTTCCCGTCCTGGTCTCAGGGATGAATCAAATTCAGTACCATTTGCTAGCCATCCAGTATAGTGAACCGTAATCACATCGCCCGATTTTACTTCCTTTCCCGTCCCGACAATAAGGTCTTCGATCATTAATTCCGCATTTTCATCATCGTCTACACAAGCAAGTACACTCAATATGATTATAGAAGTGAAGATAAGACACAGTTTCACTTTTATTCTACCTCAGTTATGAAGGGGGTTTACCAACTAATTGTCAGCCAGTAATTACTTGCGAACCTTAACTCTTTGGAGGTCGAAAGACTTATCACGATAAGGTTCGAAAGAATTAGCATCACCAGGAGTATTGACCAAAACATAGAAATACTCCCCGCTGGGACTTATAAGTATGCCCCGTTCCTTCAGATCGCCTGCCACCAAGATATTCTGCTAAAATCAGACATACCGAAACTGGTCACTCGACACTCTATTGCTCAGGTACCGGGGGCGGACCGTCAGGAATCATTGCTTTATATACTTTTGTCCCTTTTCGCTCTTTGAATTCAGCTTTCACGTCTCTGACAAGCTGGGGGTTTTGAAACAAGTCCACCATGGTCATGCCGAGTGATTTGGCTGCAAAGAGCATTCCCTTATGACCGATAGACATTCCGGTGCACGCCACCACCGCCCATGAGTGCCACGGCACGTCTTTCGGCGCTGCGGTGATACGGGCGCGGACAACAGGGACAATTTGACTCACGTCCCCTACATCGGTGGAGCCGCCCTGAGCCGGCAAAGTCTCCCGTAGTGGTTCAATATCGGCATCCATGCCATCCTCCGACTTGTTCGTCTCCCGCTGAATTGTTTTGGCGTACTCGATCTCCTTTTTCGAATAAGTTATATCCCCGAGCAGCTCCATATTTTTTAGCAGGGCAGCAGCGCCGGTTCTATTGGGTTGAATTTCGTAGATGCCCGAAATAAGCTCCATGGAATAATCCACTTCCGCCATCATGGCGGCACCTTCAGCAATTTTCTTTACCCGCTCATATACAATGTTGAGGTTCTCCCTGTCGTTCTCCCGGACACGAGTCCAGATCTGAGCATGCTCGGGCACTACATTGACTACATCCCCCGCTGCCTCGATATGGTAATGAATCCGGGCCGTTGGCCTGATGTGCTCCCGATAATAATTAAGTCCTGTGGTGTATAATTCCATGCCGTCTACAGCGCTGAAACCGTTCCATGGATCGGAGGAAGCATGAGCCGCTTTCCCAAAAAACTTTACCCTGAAATCAACAAGAGCTTTGCTGCTTTGGGTGCTCGCCTCAAGATTATCACCAGGATGCCAATCCATGCAAACGTCAAGATCATCGAACAACCCAGCTCGAGCCATAAAGGTCTTACCGAAGATAGTCTCTTCCGCCGGTGTACCGAAGTAGACGACGGTCCCCTTCAGTTTCTTCTTCTCTATAAGTTCTTTCACTGCAATGGCTGCACCCAGGCTTCCGGTACCAAAAAGGTTATGGCCGCACCCGTGACCCGGCGCCCCAGTAACGAGAGCTTCTTTCGTTGGCTGTGCTTTCTGGGATATGCCGGCATTGGCGTCAAACTCACCAAGAATACCGATTCTCGGCCTGCCCGAACCGTAGGTGGCGATGAACGCTGTCGGCATCCCGGCGACGCCCCGCTCCACAGTAAAGCCATTGTTCTCTGCGTAGTCCGACAAAATCTTTGCTGATTGGTGTTCCATCAGAGCCAATTCGGCGTAAGACCAGATTTTGTCGCTGATGTCAATAAGATTCTTTTCGTGCTTGTCAACTGACGAAACAAGAGCCTTTTTGTTCGCGCTCCATTTCGCCTCTGCCTGAACCTGGGAAGCAAAAGCAGCAATCAGAATAAGTGCTGTCATGATGGTATGCCTGGAGATTAATTGAACCATTAATCTTTTCTGTTTCATTTCAAAATTCCTATGTTGAATTGACATATGAGAGCCGAAAGATCACCGATTGGTGAACCAAAGCTCACCCTTTTCGGAATATACGCAGGACAGCGCAAACTGTCACGCCGCGGACACCGCCTCAATCCGGCGCCCTACTGGCGGATGGCTGTAGGAGAGAAAGACGGTGAGGGGGTGGGGCGTCAGGTGGGAGAGGTTGCTGGCGGCGAGCACTTTGAGCATGCTCACCAGCGCTTCACTGTTATGGGTGGTGTCGAGGGCGTAGCGATCCGCCTGATATTCGTTACGGCGGCTGAGGGCGGTGGTGAAGAGTGACGTCACCAGATTCACCGGTGCGTAGAGGAGTCCGAAAAAGACCATCCCGGCATAGACCGAAACCTGCTCCACCCCAAACACGGCGAAGAGAGCCGGCTCGCCCATAATGAGATTGAATAGAAACAGCATGACACCCATCTGCACGATGCCGAGTGCGGTGCCGAGGTATGTGTGTTTTTTCTTGTAATGCCCCACCTCATGGGCCACTACCGACACAATCTCCTCCGTGCTGTGTTTTTCCAGAAGGGTGTCGAAAAGGGCGATCCGTTTACTCTTCCCGAGACCGCTGAAATAGGCGTTTGAGTGGGACGATCGGCGGCTGCCGTCCATCACATCGATTCTGGCGATGGGGAATTTTACCTTTGCGGCATACGCTTCAATTGCAGTGCGAAGATCACCTTCTTCCAGAGGAGTGAACTTGTTGAACATGGGAGCGATAACGTGTACGAACAGTGGCTGAACGGCGATCATAAATACTGTAATAACGAGCCATGCGATCCACCAACCGTCTTCTGAGTAGCTGTTAAAAAAGTAGAGAACAGCACCCAAAATCAAACCGCCGAAGATTATCGTCAGGAGGTAACCTTTAAGCTTGTCGAGCATATATGTTTTCGGCGTGGTCCGGTTGAAGTCAAACTTCTGTTCAATTACAAATGTACTGTAGAGAGAGAAGGGGATGTTGAGAACATCATTGATGAGAAAGATGATGCCGAAGAAGAGGAGTCCGCCGAAAATGGGGCTGGCTGTCTGACCGCGAACGAACTGATCGAGCACGCCGAAAATCCCCGCGTGGATGACCACCAAAATAACGATGAGTCCAAAGGTTGAAGAGAGTATCCCGAACCTTGTCCGTGCTCGGAGGTAGGCTTGAGAGTCAGCATACTTCTTGGTATCGTAGACATCGGAAAAATTCGCCGGCACTTCGTCCGTGATGCTGTTCATGTTGAGAATTGCGCTGACGGTGGAGAGGATGTACTCTCCCAGAAGTGCGCCAATGATTATAAAGTAAAAGGTCTGTTCCATGAACGGACTTCAGACAGTCATGGCGTCTTCCGGTACGCCTCCACCGGCGGGCAGGTGCAGACGAGGTTCCGGTCGCCGTAGGCGTTGTCCACACGGGCAGAGGCGGGCCAGAATTTTTTCGCTGTCAGTCCTGCCACCGGATAGGCGGCACGCTGGCGGGAGTAGGAGTGGCTCCAGTCATCGGCTGAAACCATAGCTGTGGTGTGAGGGGAATTCTTGAGTGGATTGTCTTCTCTTTCCAGCGTACCCGATTCAATGTCGGCGATCTCCTGTCTAATGGTAATCATCGCCTCAGTGAACCGGTCCAACTCGGCTTTCGATTCACTCTCCGTCGGCTCCACCATCATGGTGCCGGGGACAGGCCAGCTCATGGTGGGGGCGTGAAAACCGAAGTCCATGAGGCGCTTCGCCACATCCTCTTCGGTGACGCCGGCGCTCTTTCGGAACGCTCGCAGATCGAGGATAAACTCGTGTGCCACGAGGCCGTGTGCGCCCCGGAAAAGAATGGTGTAATGATCCTCCAGTTTTTTCGCTAGATAGTTGGCGTTGAGGATAGCCGTCCGCGTGGCGTCGGTGAGTCCTTCCGCGCCCAACAACGCCATGTAAGCCCAGGAGATTGAGAGGATGGAGGCGCTTCCGTACGGCGCTGCTGAGACTGCGCCGATGGCGTCCGGGCCGTTGCCCTCTGCTTCGGGGTGTCCCGGAAGGTAGGGCGCCAGCGCTTCGGTCACACCGATGGGCCCCATCCCCGGACCGCCGCCCCCGTGAGGGATGGCGAATGTTTTGTGAAGGTTCAAATGGCAGACGTCGGCGCCGAGATCGGCGGGGCGGCTCAGCCCCACCATGGCGTTCATGTTGGCGCCGTCGAGATAGACCAGTCCGCCGTTCATGTGAATGGTATGGCAGATCTCCCGAATCCCCTCTTCAAAAACACCGTGCGTGGAAGGGTAGGTGATCATGCACGCCGCCAGCCGATCGCCGGTCGCTTCTGCTTTGGCGGTGAGATCGGACAGATCAATGTTGCCGCTTTCGTCACACTCCACTACTACCACTTCCATCCCGGCCATGATGGCGCTGGCGGGGTTCGTGCCGTGAGCCGACGAAGGGATGAGACAGACCGTCCGCTTCTCTTCGCCCTGAGCGCGGTGGCGGGCCCGGATCACCATGAGCCCGGCGTATTCACCCTGAGCACCGGAGTTGGGCTGGAACGAGATTTCATGGAATCCGGTAGCGGCGCAGAGCCACAATTTGAGGTCACTCATGAGAGAGGTGTACCCTTGTGCGTTGCCCTTCGGTGCAAAGGGGTGGAGGTTGGCAAAGCCGGGAAGCGTCAGCGACTCCATCTCGGCGGCGGCGTTGAGCTTCATGGTGCAGGAGCCGAGGGGAATCATCCCATCTGCGAGGGAAAAGTCTTTTGTCTCCAAATGGCGGATGTACCGAAGGAGTTCCGTCTCCGTGTGATAGGAATTGAAGACAGGATGCTCCATAAAGGAGGTCTCCCGGGACTGAACGCCCAGAGACAGATCGGAACCGTCTCGACGCTCCACATCGAAACAGCTCAACAACGCCGTCACATCTTCATCCGTGGTTGTTTCATCAACCGAGACTCCTACCGTTCCATCGCTGAACTGGCGGACGGTAATCCCTTCTCGCTGCGCTTTCTCCTTCCACCCCCCCGGCGGCTGAAAACGAATTGTATCAAAGAAAGTCCCTTCATTCAGTTTAACGCCTGCCGCCCGAAGCGATTCAGCCACTGCCGATGCGTGACCGTGAACCTGTTCCGCAATCCTCTTCACTCCTTCCGGTCCGTGATAGACGGCGTACATACCCGCCATGACTGCCAGAAGGACCTGCGCCGTGCAGATGTTAGAGGTCGCTTTGTCCCTGCGTATATGCTGCTCCCGCGTCTGGAGTGCCATCCTGAGGGCTCTGTTCCCTTCCGCGTCCACGGTGACGCCGATGAGCCGGCCCGGAATGAGTCGTTTGAACCGTTCGGCTGCTGCAAAAAAGGCGGCGTGGGGACCGCCGTAACCGAGAGGGACGCCAAACCGCTGACTGTTTCCCACGGCGGCGTCCGCGCCGAACTCGCCCGGCGGCTTCAGGAGCGTCAGTGCCATTAGGTCCGTCGCGGCGCAGACGAAAGCGCCGGCCTCGCGGGCGGCGTGGCAAAGCTCTGTGTAGTCGTGGATGGTGCCCGAACTGTCGGGGTTCTGAACAAGGGCGCCGAAGACAGACTCATCAAAACTGAAATCAGTGTGGGACTGAACTTTCACTTCGATTCCCATAGGCGCTGCCCGGCCCGACACCACTGCGATGGTCTGGGGGTGGCAATCTTGGGAGACGAGGAAAATAGACCCTTTCCGGTGAGCCCGGTGGAACATGGTCATGGCCTCCGCCGCAGCGGTCGCTTCGTCCAGCAG
>LUOC01000042.1 GCA_001626655.1 Fidelibacterota bacterium REDSEA-S14_B6
GCCTGAGCTTGTTTAGTGTTCTTCATTGAAATATTATTAACCTTATTAATGTCGTTATTATTCAATTTAGTTTATTATTTTCAAATTGCTTCACAACGATATCGTTAATTATACCATTACCATCTATTAAGGCATTTTGTTTTTTAATTCTTATCGTTTTCTATAACGATAGAAACAAAGAATGAGAAGTCCGGCAAGGTTTGGAAACCACACTTCAGGGCTAGCCCAGCTGATGCCGTCCACCGTAAAGTCTGATAGCGGCCAGACAATCTTTGTCGGAAAGAAAGCGCGAGTGTGAAACGGAAAATCGAGCACGATGTGAAAAGGCCACCCCAGCATAGCGAAGGCGATGTCCTTCCTAAACCGGCTGACGATTCCGATGACTGTGAAAGCGCTGATAAAGCTGTGGGAGATGTCGTAATTGATGAACACCCACCACGGAATTGTCTCCAAAGGCGGCGGCCCCACATCCAGACGGAACTGGAGCGTAAGAGTGCGAACGAGGAGCAACAGTCCAAAGGAGAAGAGATCTGGTGCAGCGCCCCAGAACAGCGCCACCCACGGATGCCCCCGATAGCCGAACAGGCCCCTGCCCCAGAAGGCGTGACTGAAGGTGTCCATCTATACCGCCAGCACCCGAAGGTTCGTATAGAGATCGAGCGCCTCAGGGTTTGCGAGGGCATCCCTGTTCAACGCCTCGTCACCGTGGATGATCTTCTTTACGGCGATTTCCACTTTCTTCCCATTGATGGTGTAAGGGATGTCCTCAATGGGGAGGACAATTGCCGGCACATGACGGGGCGAGCAGGCGGACCGAATGGAAGACCTGATCCGTTTCTCGAGGTCTTCGCTGAAATCAAGCCCGCTATTCATCTTAAGAAACAGGATGACCCTTTCATCGCCTTCCCACTGTTGCCCCACCGCAAGGGAGTCTTCCACCTCCTCAAGCGCTTCCACCACTCTATATATTTCGGCAGTACCGATCCGTACGCCGCCGGGATTCAGCGTGGCGTCGCTGCGGCCGAATATCTTTACACCTCCCTCTTCTGTGATGGAGATGTAGTCGCCGTGGGCCCAGACGCCGGGGTAGCTTGAAAAGTAAGCATTGTGATACTTCTCGCCATTGGGGTCATTCCAGAAATGGACCGGCATGGACGGGAATGCCCGCGTACAGACAAGCTCGCCCTTCTCATTCACCACCGGTTCTCCCTGAGAGTTGAATGATTCCACTTTCATGGCCAGCGCCCTGCACTGAAGTTCCCCCCGGCGAACGGGAAGCATGGGGTTGCCGCCGGCAAAACAGGAGATAATATCCGTGCCGCCGGAAATGGAGGCCAACTGAACGTCGTTCTTCACGCGGTCGTAAACGTAGTCGAACCCCTCTTCCACCAGCGGCGACCCTGTGGAGAGAATTGTTCTGATGGATTTGAGACTGTTTGTTTCAATCGGCGAGAGCCCCTCACCGGCGCAGGCGGAGATGAACTTTGCGCTCGTCCCAAAAACGGTGATGCCAAAATCGTCGGCCATTTGCCACATGGCGGACGGCCCCGGAAAGAAAGGCGATCCGTCGTACAAGACAATGGTGGCGCCGATGGCGAGGTTGGTGACTAGCCAGTTCCACATCATCCAGCCGCAGGTGGTAAAGTAGAAAACGGTGTCCTTCTCACTGATGTCGCAATGGAGGCGATGTTCCTTAAGGTGCTGGAGGAGTGTCCCCCCCGCTCCGTGAACGATCGATTTTGGAAGGCCCGTGGTCCCGGAGGAATACATGATATAGAGGGGATGATCGAAAGGCAACTGCTCGAATTCCATTGATCCCGCTTCCTCGGACGTGAATTCTCCATACAGAACACCGTTTGCTATAGATGAAAGATCGGGCGTTTCCGAGTCGAAGGGGACCACAACAACCTTCTCCACGCTCGGCAGTTCGGAAAGAATTCCTCTCAGTTTGGAAAGGGAATCAACTTTCTTGCCGTTGTACTGATAACCGTCTGCCGCAAAGAGCACCTTCGGTTCAATCTGGCGAAACCGATCCAGCACCCCTTTGATTCCGAAGTCGGGGGAGGAGGAGCTCCAGACAGCGCCGATCGAAGCGGCGCCGAGCATGGTGATAACAGACTCCGGTATGTTGGGGAGAAAACCGGCCACCCTGTCGCCCTTCACCACACCGGCCGCACGCAGCGCTGATGCAACTTTCTCTACTTCGCCGGCCAACTCCTTGTAGGTGATGCGTCTGTCCGTCTTCCCTTCGGCGCGCGAAATTATGGCGAGACGATCGTCACAGCGGCGAAGCAGATTCTCTGCGAAATTCAATCGGCAACCGCGAAACCACCGTGCGCCGGGCATCTTTGCGATATCGTCCACGATTTGGTTATAACCTTGCGACACCAGAGGATCACTGAACTCCCACATGGCTTCCCAGAAATCGGGGGTCTCGCGAACTGACCATTCGTAGAGATCAGAATAGTTCGTCAGGTTTTCACCGTACTTACTGTTAACCATCTTCCTGAAGCGGTTCATCTGTGATGACGCCGCCCGTTCGGGGGATGGTTTCCACATGATGTCGGACATGATTGATCTCACCTCATCTGCTGACCGAGATGCTACACATTGCTCCTCGGAAAATCAACTGAATTAGCCGTTGGTTCGCCTTCCACCTCACTCTAAATTCATCGCTTATCTAAAAGGAAATGGAGTAAAGATTTGAAACTTGTATACTTTTTTGGAGACTCGGAGGCCGACGGCACAGCCGAGATGAAGGAACTTCTTGGAGGCAAAGGGGCAAACCTTGCTGAAATGACCAGCCTCGGCATTCCCGTCCCTCCCGGATTTACCCTTACGACCGAAGTCTGTACAGAGTATTATAAGAATGACAGGAACTATCCGCCCGATCTGGAGGCGCAAGTCAACGATGCCATTGCCCGTACCGAGGCGGTGATGGGGAGGAAATTCGGCGACGCTGAAAATCCACTCCTTTTTTCTGTTCGTTCGGGGGCGCGAATCTCAATGCCGGGGATGATGGAGACGGTGCTGAATGTCGGTTTGACCACCAAAACAATCCCCGGTCTCATCGAAAAATCTGGGAATCCGAAGTTTGTCTACGACGCCTATCGCCGCCTCATTATGATGTACGCCGACGTGGTGATGGAGAAAGCGGCCGGCGTGGAACCTAAGGACGGGATCGGCATCAGGGAACGGCTTGAAGATTTGATTGATGAGAGGAAAGAGGCCAAAGGGGTTGACCTCGATACCGAACTAGATGGTGAGGACTGGAAAGAGTTGGCCGAGCAGTTCAAGGCGACAGTCAGGGAAGTGCTGGGGAATGAGTTCCCTGATGATCCCCACGCCCAGATGTGGGGCGGAATAAGCGCTGTGTTTCAATCGTGGAACGGAAAACGGGCTGTATCATACCGACGTATTGAAGGCATTCCAGGAGACTGGGGAACTGCCGTGAACGTTCAGAGTATGGTCTTTGGAAATATGGGCGACGACTGTGCCACGGGCGTCGGCTTTACGCGGAACCCCGCTACCGGTGACAACCACTTTTACGGAGAGTGGCTGGCGGACGCCCAGGGCGAAGATGTGGTAGCGGGGATCAGGACGCCGAACCCCATCAATAAGTGGGGCCGAACGGACAAGAACAGCGAACTGCCGACCCTTGAAGAGGAGATGCCCGAGATCTACAGCGAACTGGACGGCATCCGTTCCAATCTCGAAAAACATTATCGCGATATGCAGGACATCGAGTTCACCATTGAAGGCGGGCGGCTCTGGATGCTTCAGACAAGGGTGGGAAAACGAAACGGCATTGCCGCCGTGCGAATGGCAACGGACATGCTGTCCGAAGAGCTGATCTCAAAGGAGGAAGCGCTCTCCAGAGTAAAGCCGTCCCAGCTTGATGAACTACTCCATCCCATGGTTGATCCAGCTGCGGAAACCGACGCCACCAAGCTTGCGGAAGGTCTTCCGGCCGGGCCCGGCGGGGCGACTGGACAGATCGTCTTTACCGCCGATGACGCCGAAGCGTGGGCCAAGGAAGGGAAAAAAGTGATCCTTGTCCGGAACGAGACGTCGCCTGAAGATGTGCACGGCATGCACGCGGCAGAAGCAATCCTCACCGCAAAGGGTGGGATGACAAGCCACGCTGCCCTCGTGGCCCGGGGCTGGGGGAAATGCTGCGTGGTGGGGTGCAGCGCTCTCAATATTGACAGCCGTGGAAAGAAACTTACTGTTGACGATGAAGCCCTCAACGAAGGGGACGTCGTTACGCTGAACGGAACAAAAGGTGTCGTTTACGCCGGCGAGCTCTCCCTGACCCAGATCGATCCCGGTGAGAATGCTTCCTTTCGAACACTCATGGACATTGCTGATGAAGTCCGGACACTGGGCATCCGAACCAACGCCGAACGGCCTGAAGACGCCGCCCAAGCCAGAGCTTTCGGCGCACAGGGGATCGGGCTTTGCCGGACGGAACATATGTTCTTCGATCCGGAACGGATCTCCGCTATGCGCGAGATGATTGTGGCCGAAAACGAAGAGGCACGCAGGGCGGCCGTGATGAAGCTCCTCCCGTTCCAGCGGCAGGATTTCTATGAGATACTGAAAGCGATGCACGATTTCCCTGTCACTATTCGCCTGCTCGATCCCCCACTCCACGAATTCGTAACACTCACCGATGATCAAATCAGTGAACTCGCTGACGACTTGGGGATTAAGAGAGAGAAACTGAGCGCACGCATTGACGCCCTCCATGAACTCAACCCCATGCTCGGGCATCGCGGCTGCCGTTTGGGCGTCGCCTATCCGGAAATTACCGAAATGCAGGCCCGTGCTATTTTCGAGGCGACAGCCGAACTGACGGAAGAATGTGTTCAGGCTCTACCGGAAGTGATGATCCCGCTTGTGGGCGCTCATACTGAATATGAACATCAGGAAGCGATCGTCCGGAGAGTTGCTGATGAAGTAAAAAATGAGACCGGTACAGATTTCCCCTACCTCGTGGGGACCATGATTGAAATTCCGAGGGCGTGTCTCACCGCGGACGAGATTGCCAAAAAGGCGGAATTCTTCTCCTTCGGAACTAACGATCTGACTCAAACCACTTTCGGATTTTCCCGGGATGATATTGGCGGTTTTCTCCCTGCCTATATTGAAGGGGGGATTCTCCCGGAAGACCCTTTTCAGTCACTGGATCAGTCCGGAGTGGGACAGCTTGTGGAGATGGGTGTGGAGAAAGGGCGCGGCCGCAACGTTGAACTGAAGATCGGCATCTGCGGCGAGCACGGCGGTGATCCCGCCTCCATCGACTTCTGCCACAGGACAGGTTTGGACTACGTCAGTTGTTCACCTTTCCGTGTCCCCATAGCACGCCTTGCGGCGGCGCAGGCAGTCATCAACAACTAAGACTAAGCG
>LUOC01000043.1 GCA_001626655.1 Fidelibacterota bacterium REDSEA-S14_B6
TGTATAAGAGACAGGCCCGAAAGATCGAGAACCTCTCGTCTGATGAGTGACGCGCCTGCAAAGCAAGCCCTCACATCACCTTGTGGTTATACCACTTTGTAGATCGGTGTCGGTTTAGCTTTTCCCTTGAGAGTAATCGGTTCCGACTCAAGGTAATCGAAGTCACCTTGGGCGTGTTCCTTAACGGACTCGGAGATGAGTATTTCTCCAGCCTTCGCCACCGAACAGAGACGCGACCCCAGATTCACAGCGTCCCCGATGACGGTATAGTCCATTTGGTCTTTTGATCCGATATTTCCGGAGATGACCTTTCCGCGATTTATCCCGATACCGATCTTGATCGGTTGATCGGCTCTGGCGATCCGTTTCTCGTTTAACCTGTTTAGAGATTCGGTCATGGCGAGGGCAGTCTTAATCGCGTTCGTCGAGTCAGCCTCGGACGAAATAGGCGCCCCGTAGATCACCATCAGCTCATCGCCGACAATTTTGTCCAGCGTCCCCTTGTACTCGAACACAATATCGATCATTTCACTGAAGTACTCGTTCAGCGTAGAGACCACCTGTTCCGGCGTCATGTTCTCGCTCATGGACGTAAAGCCCCGTATATCGGTGAAAAGTATGGTGACTTCACGTTCCTCGCCTCCCAGATTGAGCGCCTGATCATCATCAAGCAGCTGATCCACCACCTGTTTGGACACGTATCTCTTGAACGTGTTCTTTATCTTATTCTCAATGGAGATATCTTCGATGGCGATTACCATGCCGAGATGCTCATTCTGATCGTCCGTAAGGGGGGCGGCGGAAATGTTAACCATAGTCTCATCCGAAACAGTGGTGAAAGGCAGATGCATCTCTGACGCTATCTTCCTCTCATTTTCGGCAGAAGAGATAACGTCACACAGCGCGGGATCATTTTCGAAGAGATACTGGTAGTGGTTGCCCACGATCTCCTCCGATGGCATCTGCAGAATTCGCAGAGCAGCATCGTTGATGGAGTCTATCTCGCCTAACAGGTTGATAGTGATGACGGCAGTGGCGATACTTCCCATAACACTTTCGCTGAACCGCTTTGCATCAGTGATGTTTTTGAACAGCCGGGCATTGTCCATGGCCACACCGGCCTGGGCCGCCAGAGACATTAACATCTCCATATCCTCTGGAGCGAAGATCCCGATTCCGCTGCGAGTTTCCTTGTCGCAGAGTACGAGGCATCCCAGTACGCCGTCTTTCCCCGTCAGGGGCGCCAGAAGAACTTCATCGTGCATAATCTTCGATTGAAGTTCAGTATCGTCTCCTTTGGTAAGCAGCCGTGGTTCTTCCTTCTCCCAGATCTCAGCAAGAACGCCTTTTGCGGTGGAGAGCATGGTCTTGTTCAAATGGTCTTCGTCGGCGTTAAAACTGGCTTTCAGTTCGAGAATCGGACTGTTCTCCTGCGTCATCAAAACAAAGCCCGTAGAGGCGTTCAGTGTCGCCACAGCGCGGATGAGTACTTCCTCAGTTAGAGCGTCCATATCGAGGACGGAACTGATGGCCACACTAATGTCGAACAGCGTCTGGAGCTCGAGCAGTTTGAGTCGAAGGTCAGACCGTTTTGACTGAATGTCATCAATGAGGTCTTGGTTGTGGAGAGCGTCCGTGAGATGGTTGCAAATGATCTCCAGAATCTTCATCTCTGTTCCGGAGAAATCTTCCTTTGTAAATTTTTTCCCGAGGGCCAGCAACCCTATGAATGAGCGCTTGTGGTACAGGGGCACGTACAGGTCACTGGCGAGTTCGTCGAAATAGTTCTTGGTCTTCTCCGGAAGCCCTCCCACACAAGCGTTAAACTGTTCTCCGCGCAGGGAAGAGTGCTTGAACTGTCTCAACTCCCTGCTCACTTCACGAGACCACGGCAATTCGGATCTCAGTTTCCGGTTCCCCTGTACGGCCATGAGTCTCAGGCCGGTGGGTGTATTAATGAAAATGGCGCCTCTCGACGCCATCATTGTGCCGAGGATAATTCTGAGAATCCCTCGGCTGATCCCTGAAGACTTGTCCTCATCAATGAGAACAGCCCCCAGTTCATCAAGGGCGCTCAGGTAGAATTCAACTTGATCCTTGTAATCGGATTCAGAAATCAAGGGGAAGAATCAGCCGGAAAACGCTTCCAGGCCGTCTTCTTCGGAGGGAAACACAGAAGAGTATTTCGTCAGTCCCATAATGTTGAATGTCTTTTCAACAATGGGGACAAGATTATAATAGCCGAGCTGGCCGTCGACAGTTTGAAGTTTCTCAATGATTTCAATGAGGATCGACACACCAATACTGTTTACAACCTTGGTGTTTTCAAGATTGAGGAGGAATTTGGTTTTGTCCTCTTCCAGTTTCTCGTCGCACACCTCGGCAATTTTCTCTCCGGCAATATTGTTCAGGTAGCCGTCAGTGTCCATGATGACTACCCCGTTAACTTCCCGTGTTTGCAAACCGAATTCGGCCATTACTGAACTCTCCTAAGCTTTCAAGATTTGGTTTTGGTCATGGTGACGGTTGTACCCGCTTCTGAAGATTCCCACTCCACGGAATCCATCAGCTCCTTGATAATCTGAAGGCCCCAGCCACGCTTTCTCTGGCCTTTCAGCTTCTGATCTATATCAGGGATTTCAACTTCCTCACTCTCAAAACCGATACCCTTATCCTCAACTTTAATCGTGAGCGTCTCATCGTCTATGACGAAATGGATGTAGATATTCTTCTCATCGGTCTTGGAATGCTCGAACGCATTGAGACACGCCTCGATGAGCGCCATGCTGATTTCGGCTGTGGCCTCTTCACCCAGTTCCATATGCTTGGCCACGACTTCGGCCGTTTTCGTAGCGGCCAGCTCCATATCAGGAATCACAGGTATCGATAAGTCAACTGTCGGTTTTCGTGTATCAGGCATAGCTTCTGATTCCTTTACGTTACGCGATGGCAGTATGGGTAGGTGCCGTCTTTTTTTCGAAGACTACGAATGTTATGTCATCGGGGTTCTGAGTTCCCGCCATCCACTCGTCTCCCAGTTCTATCAATGCTTCCTTAACGCGTTTCGCACCGCCGTTGGCGTTACTCTCGATGCACTCCTTCACGGCGGGATAATCGAGCAAGTGACCCTCGTGGTTTGGCGCCTCCGGCAAGCCATCGGAGAGCATTACGAGCACATCACCTTCGTTGAAAGACCGTTTCACTTTTTCAAACTGCTCCTTCACACCGCCGCCCAACGGCAGGTTGGAAATGGCGATTTCCTCCACTTTTCGGGACGCCGCGGAGTAGTGATACATGGGGGGCATGGCAGCAGAGCCGAGATGAACCTCGCCGTTCTTGAATACACAGACGTTCAGGCACATTCTCAGCCGTCCCGTCTCAACCCGTTTCACAACCCGGTCCAGCAGATTGAGGATGTCATCTGGCGACTCTGAATCAATCCCCGAAAGTCCCGCTTTGGTGATGGAGACCATCATTCCCGATTTAGTGCCGTGACCCGTAGCATCACC
>LUOC01000044.1 GCA_001626655.1 Fidelibacterota bacterium REDSEA-S14_B6
TCCCTCGGGAAGTTTCCCCCAAATCCCTTCCACGGCATGGTAAGGGTTCGGCTGAGCGGTAAGAAAGAGGGGGAGAAGTAAAGCAGTAAGAGCAGTTCGTGCCATCTTTGTCATCATTCGTATTCCTCCTCATCTTCTTCATCGGGCAGTGCCAGCGCCACCAGTTCGGCCGGATGCCCCGCCGCTGCCACCGGTACCACAAAGTACTGCTTGCCGTTGTGCATGTAGGTCATGGGGGGGTGATTGGAGCGGGCCGGCAGTTCGATCTCTGCCACCACTTCCCCCGTCTTCTTATCGTAGGCCCGGAACCACGGCTCGCCGCCCGGCCCCTCGCCGGAAAAGAGCAGTGTTTTTGTCAGCACGAGGCCGGCGTGGGACATGCTCCCGGTCTGAGGCAGATCGACCCCCTCCAGCGCCGGATGCTCCTTCACCGACTTCGGAGTATTGCCGTTGGGGATGTTCCAGAGATGATTCCCCGTATTCATGTCGATAGCGACGATTCGTGCGTAGGGCGGCTTCAGGAGCTGTAGCCCTTGAGGTCCTCGAATGCCGCCGGGGCCGAGGGAGATGTAGTTCATGCTCGACTTTTCAGGATCGTTCACCAGTCGGATGACGCTGTGCCTCTTTTCCGATGCCACGTAGAAGACGCCCGTTTCAGGATCGACCACCGCCCCGCCCGGGATGTTGGCGCCGCCGTTCGCCCCCGGCATCACAAAAGTACCCTGCGTGCCGTCCTCCGGATCCTCCGCTAGGGAAGGGGGCGTGAAGATGGGTCCCATCCTGTACTTGGAGGCGAGCTCCACTGCCTGGGCCCTGAGCTCCGGGGTGAAATCGATCAGTTCATCCACCGTCACCTCCTGTAGTTCAAAGGGGGGCGGCCATGTTGGATACAGCTGCGTGGGGGAGGTCTTCTCACCGGGGACGTCGGAGGAAGGCACTTTTCTCTCCTCAAGGGGCCAGACAGGCTTCCCCGTCTTACGATCGAAAACATAGGTCCACCCCTGCTTCGTCGCCTGCACAATTGCCTTGATCTTTTTCCGCTTCACCTTGATGTCCAAGAGGTTTGGCGCCGTCGGCGTGTCGTAGTTCCAGATGTCGTGTTTGACGAACTGCTGGTGCCACAACCGCTTCCCCGTCTTCACGTCCAGCGCTACGAGGCCCGTGCCGTAGAGATTGTCGCCGTGGCGGTGTCCGCCGTAGTAGTCCCCCGTGGGACAGTCGGTGGGGATGTAGACAATATTCAGTTCGGGGTCGGCGCTGAGCGGCGCCCAGGATGAGATGTTGCCGGTGTAGCTCCACGAATCGCCCTCCCATGTATCGTGGCCGTACTCGCCCGGCCTGGGGATCACGTGGAAAATCCACAGTTGTTTCCCTGTCCTGATATCATAGCCGCGGATGTGTCCCGGAATGTTTTGCTTCTGTTTGGGATAGTAGCCACGCCCGTGGGCGTTTCCCACAACGATAATATCGTTGACCACAATTGCAGGCGAACCGTGGGTAATAACTCCGTACTTGGGGTCAATCCCGTGGACCGGATCCACCTCAAATCCGAGCCCTTCCTGGAGGTCGACGATGCCGTCTTTTCCAAAATCAGCCATGGGCCGGCCCGTGGCGGCGTCCAGCACCGCCATGTAGTAGCCCGGGGTCACGACGATGATTCTCCCCTCGCCGTCAACCTCAGCATAAGCCAGTCCCCGGCCGGAGAACCGCCTCGGAGATGTTTCCCAGCGGGGGTTGTTTTTCATCCGCCACATCCACAGTGTTTCTCCGGTGCCGGCGTCGATGGCCACTGCAGCGCGCCGTTCGCCCGCCACCGTGTATAAGACTCCATCCACCTCTAACGGCGTGGCGCGGAAATAGAATTCTGGTGCGGGGCCATAGTTTGCCGAATACCACCGCCATGCGATCTCCAGATCTTTGGCGTTGTCTTCGTTAATCTGGTCCAGCGCCGAGTAACGTGTACTTCCGGCGTCACCGCCCCAGTAAGGCCAGTCGCCGTCCGGAGCGCCGTATTGGGCAGAAACGGGCGAAACAACTGTCAGGAGTAGTACAGTCAGTAGTGGTCGGACAATCAATGTCCCGTTAAAAACTTGAGTCATCTTATTTATCCTTTGCTTTCGATTTCTTCTTCGGTTTGGACCATTTGAACGGACCTTCCAGTTTCAACAGTTTTAGCTGATCGGGGTCGCTGCTCATCTCCATCTCACCGGCAGGCACTGAATTGACGCTCAGCATGAACGCCACAATCGCCGCATAGTCCTCACGCTTCAGGCTTCCGGGATTTTCCGTCGGCATGGTCCTGCGGATCACTTCCAGATAATCGTGGACTCGGGCCCCCGCCCAGCTGTCCATATAGGCCGGGCCGGCGAACTGACGGGGATGGTGGCACTTGAGGCATGCCTTGCGATAGATACGATATCCCCGCTCGGCCTGTCCCGTCGTGTAAACGCCCTCTTTCACCGATCTCATCCGAGCCCCATTCATCTGGGCGGCCGAACCGGTTACCGGCATGAGAGTCATGCTAAGCACTCCAGCCAGAATGCCGATTCGAGACGCAAGAGAGGTAGCCGTTTGAACTGTCCTCGCCGCGGGGGTTACGCCATCACCTCTTTGAAGCTCGAGGCGAATTTCCGCATCTCGTTCGGCTTGGCCATGCTGAGGCGGCACCACTTGTCAAAGGGCGGAAACGGCCGGCCGACAAGGATCCCCTTCTTTTCCATCTTCGCCTGAAACTCCTTGATGGAAATGCCCGTGCGAAAAAAGATGAAGTTTCCTTCCGAGACAGCATACTCCTTTCCCGTCTGCTCCAGCACTTCATAGACCATCTCTTTTGCAGTGAGGTTTTTCGAACGGCTCATCTCCTGGAAACCTTCATCCTTCAGGCTGGCCATTGCGGCCCGAAGGCCCAGTATATTGACCGTTCCGGTGATGAGAGGTTCCAGTTTGCTGACGATTACCGGCATGGCGACGCCGTAACCTAGGCGAATCCCGGCGAGGGCGTGAATCTTCGAAAAAGTCCGAGTCACCATCACGTTCAGCCCTTCCTTCACGAGGTTCACCATGGAGCGGTACCCCTTGTCCATAACGTATTCGTTATACGCTTCGTCGACGAAAACGAGGCACTTCGATTCCATCGCTCTGCAGAACGGCTCCAGCGTCTTCGCGCCGACCGCTACGCCTGTGGGGTTGTTGGGGTTACAGAAGTTGATCAGCTTCGTATTCTCGTTTACCGCCTTTCTCAGGGCCGGGAAGTCGGGCGACATGTCATCCTTCACCCGGACTCGATTCACTTTCGCCCCGAGGTTTTCCGCATACGTGTTCAGCGTTTCATAGCCGGGGTAGTTGGCCACAATCTCTCCGCCGTCGCCGAGATAGTGAAGCGCCGCCACGTTCAGAATCTCCCTCGAGCCGGAGCCGAGAACGATCTCTTCCGGTGAGACGCCCTCTTTCTTGGCGAGGATCTCTTTCATCTCGACGGACGCTCCGAAATGGTTGTAAAGGCTCGACTCTTCGAACGCCTTGGTCATGGTCATTCGGGCAGTCCTGGAAGGGCCGTAGGGATTCTCGTTGTACATCATCCTGATGGGGGATCGGCTCCTCCGGGGTGAGGGCGTTGTCGCCGTCAGTGCGCCGGGACCGACAAGGGTGGCGCCGCCCAGGAGCGCCCCGCTCCGCCTCAGCCAGTCACGCCGTGTCAAAGGTTCACTCATGCTCTGTCTCCCTTCATGTATAGTGGTGAATGGTCAGAGGTTAATCATTGGCGGCCATTTTTTCAACCTGCTTCAACGAATTGATCTTGTGGATGAGATGGGATACATTCACCGCTCGCACGCAACACGTTCAGCCGTGAGAGACAATACACCAATGCCACTGAGAATTATAGTCGCCATCGCTTTTACTTTCGCCGTCGCACTGGCGCAGACGGAAGAGACAGACTCCCAGCAGGACACGCTCCGCTTCCACTTGAGACCAGTCACCGTCACCGCTTCGCGACTGGAGTCCGCCGACATAAACCTGCCGGCGGCCGTCACCGCCCTCGGTGAATCGGAGATCGCCATCGGGCAGCGTCAGTTGGTGCTTAACGAATCGCTCGCCGCCGTCCCCGGGCTCTACGCCCTGAATGCCGAAAACTTCGCCCAGGACCTCCGTGTCGCTATTCGGGGGTTCGGGAGTCGCGCCGCCTTTGGAATCCGGGGGATCAAGATTCTGGTGGACGGCGTCCCCGAATCGACGCCTGACGGGCAGGCGCATGTGGACAACATCGACATCGGTTTCATCTCCCAGGCCGAGGTTCTTCGGGGGCCGGCGTCGGCCCTCTACGGCAACGCGTCCGGCGGCGTCATCGCCCTCTCATCGCCCTCACCACCGCCGGGATGGATGGCTGATGTCAGAATCACCGGCGGAGATTTCGGCTTTCGCCAGCAGCGCCTCTCGGCGGGGCAGACCGTGGGACCGGTCAGCTATCTCGTCACCACATCGCAAAATGAATCGGACGGCTTCCGGAAGCACAGCGAAATGAAAAGCTCCGTCATAAACGGAAAAGTGAAGTGGGAGGTGTCTCCCCGATTCAATCTCACTTTTCTGGCGAGCAGGGCGGACAGTCCGCTGGCGAACGATCCCGGCGCACTTAAAAGAGAGGCGATAACCGACCGCACCGCCGCTCGAGAACGAAATGTGCTCTTCAACGCCGGGGAGGAGCTGCGCCAGACTCGGGCCGGGGCGGTGGCGGAGTTTGCGCTTTCCAGTCATCAGACGCTGACGGCGCGGGGATACACCTCCGAGCGGAAGTTCCAGAACCGACTCCCCTTTGTGAGCGGCGGGCAGGTTCAGTTCGAAAGAGATTTCTCCGGCAGCGGGCTGCTCTACACCGCTTCGGGACAACTCCTCGGTAGACCTTTCCGACTCTCCACCGGAGTCGATCTGGAAAATCAGAGCGATGACCGTTCCCGTTTCGACAACCTCGACGGCATCCGTGGAGATGAGACGTTCCACCAGTTGGAGCAGTTCCAGAGCATTGGCGCCTTTGTGGAAGAAGAGGTGAAAGTGACAGAATCGGTGACGGTCACTTTTGGCGGCCGGTTGGACGCCATCGATATTTCGGTTCAGGACAAGTTTATGGATGACGGCGACGACTCAGGTGAGAGTCGGTTCACCGCCTTCAGTCCGCTCGTTGGTGTAGTCTACACTTTCAAGGACGGTCTCAACGGCTACGCCAATATCGCTTCCAGTTTTGAAACGCCGACGCTCAACGAACTGTCGAACAATCCTGAGAGCGCCGGCGGATTTAACGGTGAGTTGAATCCTCAGCGGGCGGTCAACTATGAGATCGGCGCGAAGGGGATCGTCAACGGCCGGCTCAGGTTCGATCTTGCCCTGTTCAAGATTGACCTCGCCGATGAGCTTGTCCCCTACGAACTGGAGGCGTCTCCGGGCCGGACGTTCTACCGCAACGCCGGCAGCTCAGAACGACAAGGCGTGGAAGCGGCCGCCACGGTCCTATTGGGGAAGGGGCTCACCGCCTCTTTCAGCGCCACATTTTCAGATTTCCGGTACGGCGATTTTGAAACGGCTGACGCTTCTCTGGACGGCAAAGTGCTTCCGGGCATCCCCGCCCGGTTCGGTTATGGGGAGCTTGCCTACGTGGCGCCGTCCGGTCTGTACGCAAAAGTTCAGGCCCGTCACAGCGGTGACTTCTATGCCGATGACGCCAACGAAGTGGAGGAGCCTGCCTATTCAGTGGTCGACTTGAGAATGGGATTCCGGAAGCAGCTTGGTGGGTGGACGGTGGAGCCGTTCGCCGGCGTCAACAATCTGCTCGGCGCCGAATATAGCGCCAATGTCAGGCTTAACGCCTGGGGCGGCCGACACTTCGAGCCGGCGCCGGGACGCCATATCTACGGCGGCGTCAGGATGAGGGTGGGGAAGTAGCTACTTCTTTTTGAACTTCAGCAGGTAGCGGTCCATCGTGTGGCGCCCTTCATCGAAGCCCTTGATGGAGTGATCGTCATCGGGATTCCGGAGTATTTCCGAACTCCCTTCAAGCGTGAAGCCGTTGGCGGTAAACTCATCAATCACCACCTGCTCATTGAGCCGGTGCGTCTCCTCGTCAAAGCCGGGGCGGTCGGTGGCCACGTCCAAAATACCGATAACGCCGCCCTTCTTCAGAGCAGCGCTCAGTTCAGCAATGAGTCCATCCCTCGGCGCCTTGGCGTCGTGGTAGTTCCGGATGGAGACCATCACATCAATGCTGTTCGGCGGCAGATCCGCCGGCGTACTGAAGATTTCCACGTTGGAAAGGTTGAAGTCCGCAATGCGCGCCTCGATCTTGTCCAGCGTTTCGTACCGTCCACTGCCGTAGAAGCCCATCATGCAGTAAACTTTTCCGTCGTCGCCCATAAGGCGGGAGAGGAGGTGCGTGTTGTAACCGCCGCCGGGCCAGAGGTCCGCCACCGTCATGCCCGGCTCGATGCCGAGAAATGTGTAGACGTCGATCGCTTTCCGGTCACCGTCCTGTTCCTTCTCCGCGGCCGGGCGATCGGGATCATTAAGAACGGATCGATCCAGCGGCTTTGAACAGCCGACGAACAGAATCATCCCGCTGAGAGCGGAGAGAGTCAGGAGTTTTTTCACAATGGGGCTCCTTTCTGGGGTGAGGGTGAAACCGGGCGCTACTTGTGGCGGTAGACGATCCGCCCCCGAGTCAAATCGTAAGGGGACATTTCGAGTGTAACCGTATCGCCGGGGAGAATCTTGATAAAGTATTTCCGCATTTTTCCGGAGACGTAGGCGAGCACTTCGTGCGCCTTGTCGCCGATCTCAATCTCCACGCGGAACATGGAGTTGGGGAGCGCCTCCTTGATGGTGCCGTCTATGGAAAGCGGTTTTTCCTTAGCCACGGCGGCCACCGCGCCCTTTCGGCGATTGAGCGAACCGTTCTTTGCGTTCACGATTATCCATGGCCGAATATAGTGAACTCTGCCTATAGGGCGAAGGGGGAGTTAGACTACACGTCCGACAGGGCAAAGAGAGCGGGGCTCAAGGCCCCGCGATTCTAGTTCTTCGAGCTTAGGTCGGGCCGGGCCTTTCTCAACTCACTGGTGGTTTTCTTAACTGCGGCGTTGTAGATGTCCCAAATCCGTTTTTGTTCTTCTTCGCCAAAGGCTTTCCTCAGCAACCCTCCTGGCCGATCTAAGTCTTGGAATTTATCGATGGGATGAATATTGACATACACACTGCCCTCACCTCCTAGTACTTTGACATAGCGGTGGTGCTTATGACCATCCTTTAGCTTTCTATGTGCCTCATTTGTTCTACTCAGAAAGTATCTAAAATCGGCGTCCTTCCCGGGCCTGACGTAAACGTAGTTGACTTGGTACATTTTGAAGTTTACTTCGTAGGGGAGGCTCAGCTCGGGGAGAAATCTGAAGAAGCTTCTCTGAAGAGATGAGGAGTTTTCATCGATATGGGGCAGAAGATTGATCTGCCAGTCCCTGATATCTTTCTCAGACCTAACCCGTTTGTCAAAGTCTTCCCATCGGTGTGGTGCGGAGAAATGGAAGTACTGACCTGTTTTCTCTCCTGCAATTATTTCATGCACATACTCAGGCCATTTCCCATCGCTGTGGAATTTTTGAATATGATTCGCAAGCCCCTTTTCCAGCTTCGCTTCACTTCCGGCCTTGGCCTTGATGTAGAGAACACTGTAGATGCGCTCAGGTTCTGATTGAGCATAGAGGCCTACTGTCCAAACCATGACAATAGACAGAACTGTTGTTCGTTTAAGCATAGAGTACCCCCTTTGGTTGACTAACTGATTTCTGTATTAGCTATCGAGCAGATTCAAAATAGTCAGAGAGGAAAAGAAAATCAATCTATTTTCTTAGTTGCTTCCGGAAAAAGACACGGCCAGCGAGGTGGTTTCTGCCTTGTCAGTCGATGAGTGAGACTGCTCGGGATGGTCACGCTACCGGCACGGCCTCTACTTTAAGGTTTACCTTCAGCGCATCCTTATGGGCTTGTCCCACAAATTTGTGTCCCATTTTAAGGTATTAATGATTAGAAATGATTAAAGATGAAACAAAAAAGCCCCGAAGTTAATCGAGGCTTTTGTTGAGAGAGGTTTGGTACTACTTCTCAGAGCGGGACCGACGAGACTCGAACTCGCAACTTCCGGCTCGACAGGCCGGTGCTCTAACCAATTGAACTACGATCCCAAATTTTCAACTATCGCAAGCATGGATACTGCATCCTTAACTCGCAACTTTCCCGCCGGAGGCGGGATGCTCCCCGTCCGATCTGGCGTCCGGTCAGGCGGGAACAACAATCACAACTGTCAACTGCCGCGGCTAGGGCCGGTTCTTGTCTTTCCAGACCAGCGCCAGTGGAATGATCACCAGGTAGCCCGCGAAGAGCATAATCGGCGCCAGAGTGAGGGACTGAAAGCTGTTCACCTCACCGGCCGCCATGATGATATATCCGGCTGCAATTGTCACAAGTCCCACAGCGAAGAGAATGTAATTCTTCTTCCCAAACGCCCACCCTTCGAACAGGTGAATCTCGGAACTGTCACTTTTCTTTGCCACGGCGGGGGCAAATATACGACGGAGTTCGGAGGTCAATCAATCCAATTTTCCTTTCAGAAAAACCGTTGTTCCGCGTCGGCCGGAGCGGTTAAATTTGCGCCCGAATTTCATGAAGAATCTAGGCCATTCCAGACCCGATCGTGTGGCGGGATTTGTACTGTCAATTCTGATCCTCTCCGGCGTCGCATTTTATTCCCTCGTGGTGTTCTGGCCGCTTCCCGATGTAGAGGCGCCAGTGACCATAAAAGTGGAGAAGGGGGCATCACTCAAGGAAATCGGCGACGACCTGAAAGACAAGAACGTTATTGCCGATTCCGAGACATTCGTGATGGCTACCCGCATGATGGGCTACGAGACGGCCATTCGGGCCGGCGTCTTCTCCCTGTCTGATTTCAGATCCAATTATCACATCGTCCAGCAGCTCGTGAACGGAACGCCGCTCCTTCGCAAAGTGACCATTCCCGAAGGGATGCGGAAAGAGCAGATCGCCTCCCTCTTCCGGGAGAAACTCGGTTTGGACGAGGAGGCGTTCCTCTCGCTCTGCGGTGACGCACGCTTTATTAAGTCGGTTGGCGTCGAAGCGTCGTCACTGGAAGGTTTTCTTTTTCCCGACACTTATCGGTTTCATGAGGGCGAAACGGCTGAGCGGATTATCCAGATCATGGTATCGCAGTACCGGAAACTTTTCAAGGAGGAGCTGGATCACCGCCTCGAGGTGTACGGACTGACGGAGCTGGAGATGGTGACCCTTGCGTCGATTATCGAAGGGGAAGCGATCTATGACAGTGAGCGGCCTCTCATCAGCGCAGTGTACCACAACCGTCTCGACGTGGAGATGCGTCTCCAGGCAGATCCTACAATCCAGTTTATCATTGATGACGGTCCTCGGCGATTGTTGAATCGGGACCTGAAGATTAAGTCGCCCTACAATACGTACCTCAACTACGGCCTCCCTCCGGGGCCCATCAACAGTCCGGGGCGGGAATCACTCCGGGCGGCCCTTTCGCCGGCCGAAGCGGACTTCCTCTTTTTTGTCGCCAACGGCGAAGGGTACCACACCTTCAGCAGAACAGAAGCGGAGCATATTCAGGCCAAGAAAAAACTCCAGCGGCACCGGCGCAAAGTGAAGCGCCAGCGGGCCGAGGCCGCGAGGAAGGGATAAGCCGTGGCTAACGCAGTCCTGAACGATATTCAGAAACAGGCGGTGGAAGCCGTGGACAAACCTGTCCTCATCTTCGCCGGCGCCGGCACGGGGAAGACGAGAGTCCTAACTCACAAAATTGCTTATCTCATCCAGGAGTGCGGATACAGTCCTCATGAGATTCTCGCCGTGACGTTCACCAACAAGGCGGCGGAGGAGATGCGGACGAGAGTTGAGGCCCTTCTGGGCAAGACGTCGGCGCCGCCGAGCATCGGGACGTTCCATTCCGTCTGCGCCCGGCTTCTCAGGAAAGAGATCACCTCTCTTGGCTACAGCCCGGACTTCGCCATTTACGACACCACCGATCAGGATGCCCTTATCAAATCGCTCCTCAATAATCTCAACCTTAAGACTGACGGTTTCCCGCCGGCGTCGTACAGGTCAAGGATGAGTTTTTTCAAGAGCACGATGGAAGAGCCGGAGACTGCCCTGAAGAACGGTGCTTCCCCGTTTGACAAATCTGTCGCCGAACTGTATCCCGCCTACAGAAACGCCCTTAAAGAAAACAACGCCGTCGATTTCGGAGATCTTCTCCTTTTTCCGCTGAGGATTTTCGACAGTCATCCCAAGGTACTCCGGAAGTACCAGGAGCAGTTCAAATATGTTCTGGTAGATGAGTACCAGGATACGAACCAGCCTCAGTTTCAGTTAGTGAAACTGTTCTCCGATCTTCACAAGCAGATTACAGTGGTGGGCGATGACGACCAGTCCATTTACGGCTGGCGCGGCGCCGACATCTCCAATATCCTCGAGTTTGAAAAAGCGTTTCCGAAGTGTGAAGTGTTCAGGTTGGAACAGAACTACCGCTCCACTGCCACCATCCTGGCAGTGGCCGGTGCGGTGGTGAAGAACAACGAATACCGCGCCGAAAAACAGCTGTGGACTGAAAGCAGCAACGGGGCCAAGATCGGCATCATGGAAACCTACGACGAGATGGAGGAGACTGACGGCGTCCTGGAACTGATCCAGCAGGAGATTCAGCAGAATAAGCGGACGTTCCGTGATTTTGTCATCCTTTACCGCACCAACGCCCAGAGCCGTGCCCTCGAGGACGGACTCCGTCGAAAAGGCATCGCCTACAACATCGTCGGCGGTCTGAAGTTCTACGAACGGAAAGAAGTGAAGGACCTTCTCGCATACCTCAGGACGCTTGTGAACCCTCTCGATTCCGTGAGTCTGAAGCGTATCATCAATTTCCCCTCCCGCGGAATCGGTGCGAAGACGGTGGAAAAATGTGAAGCGCTCGCCGCTAAACAGGGGGTCCCCCTGCTGGACGTTCTGAATCAGCCGGAGGCGATGAATCTGAAGGGAAAACAGGCAGCGGGGCTTGTGGAGTTCTATCACATTGTCCAGAAGTACATGGAGTTGAAGGAAAAACTGGACGCCTCCGAGCTCGCTTCCGTTCTGGTGGACGAACTGGGGCTCGTCAATTACTACAAGCAGCAGGCGACGGAGGAGGCGATGGACCGCCTCCAGAACGTGCAGGAACTGCTCAACAGCATCCATCAGTTCTGCGAACGGAACGAAGATGCCACCATCCGTGAATTTTTGGAAGATGTCTCACTGCTGTCGGACATCGATTCATGGAATGACAGCTCCAATCAGGTCACGCTCATGACGCTCCACAGCGCCAAGGGGCTGGAGTTTCCCGTCGTCTTTATCACCGGTCTTGAG
>LUOC01000045.1 GCA_001626655.1 Fidelibacterota bacterium REDSEA-S14_B6
ATCTTTGCCCCTCTCAAGAAATCAACGAGCCCCAACGACTCGGCAAGATCGGTGTGGTTCTTTGGATCGAAATCGAAGGTCGGCGCTTCGCCCCAGCTCCGCACCGGTTCATTGGCCGACTCATCCTTCCCCACCGGCACCGATTCATGGGGAATGTTTGGAACCCACTTCAGGAGATTGTCCACGTCCGCTTTCAGTTCGGCCAGCGTCGCATCATCACCCTTAATTTCTGACGACAGCTCCCGCATCTCCGTGATCAGGCCGTCGGCATCGCCCCCCTCCCTCTTCAGCCGGGCGATCTCCTCACTGATCTTGTTCCGCTCAGCTTTTTTCTCTTCCGCTGCGCCGATAAGCGCCCTCGATTGACCATCCAGTTCGAGAAGACGTTCTATCTCCACCGCCTCTCCCTTCTCGGCGGCGGCACGGGTAATCCTCTCAGGATCTTCCCTGATCAGTTTCAGTGGAATCATCGCTTCAGCCTGAAATTAATAATTTCTCGACGGGAAATTACGACCCGCTGCCCGTTTTTCCATCGCTTCAGGTGACCGGTGACGATCTGTGGACCGTGCTTCGGCGCCCCTTCCACCTTACAGGCAGAAGTGGGCCGAGAGTCCCGAAAACGGTGACGTAGAGCGGATGCCACAGTTCGTTCACGAGAAAATAGGCAAGATCGAAAGGACGTTTTGTTCTAGAGAGATAAGCAGTAATTAACAGGCCGTCGCCCATCATTTTCAAGAACCACGGGAGGAGCCAGTGAGACGCCTGCCCGGCGAGAAAAATCAGCTGTCCCCACAACGCCGCCAGATTAGTAACAAAGATGAGCGCTAGTCCAAACCTGAAGGACGGCCGGACAAAGCTGAGCCTGTAGTATGCCCTCCCTTTCGAGGCGAACCGGAGCCGCTGCCTGAAAAACTGGCCGACCCCTCTCGGCGCCAGACTCACCGCTTCCGACCCCTCAGCAAGACACGGGGCAACTCTCCAGTCACTGTTTGACACTGCGTGCATCAGCAGGTCATCATCCCCTGAAGCAAAACTTTTGAATGCACGGTATCCCCCCACGTCCTCGAACGCCGCCCTTCGTACAGCAAGGTTCGCCCCGCTGGCGGTGAATGGGCTCCCTGCACAAGCGCTCGCCATCTTCAGAGCATCGAGACCGATGGAATCCATTCGTATCGCTCGGTCCCAGGAACCGTCTGATTCGCCAACCAGACTGGCGCCCAGCACCATCCCGACATGCTCATCAGCAAACGGCTTCACCATCTCCGCCGCCCAGGTTTCGCTCACGGCAGAGTCCGCGTCGGTCATGAGTAGTATCGCACCTGTCGAAGCGTTAATCCCTTGAGTCAGCGCCCATTTTTTCGGCGCCACGTCCACCGGAACCACTGCAGATGCGAGGAGCCGGAATCGACTGTCTCCTTCAACTTTTTCAGCGATAATGTCCGCCGTACCGTCTGTTGAATGGTCATCTACGATGATGAATTCAATCATGTCGGCAGGGTAGCCCTGCCGGGAAAGTTTGTCGAGAAGGTGGTCAATCCGATACGCTTCGTCTCTTGCCGCAACAATGACGGAGACAGCCGGGAGAGGAGAGTCTCCTACTGGAGTTCCCTCAACCTCTTCCGACATAACACCCCGCCTCAGATGCAGGAGGAACAGGAGGTAAGCGGTGGCGATGGCTGACAGGATGAAAACCATGCCGGCGCCTCAGCGGAACTCGTGCACGGGCCTGATCACAGGCCAAGAACGATCTGAACCGTCCCGTCAATCTTCCGTGTCGATCCCCGTTCGGGAGAGTCGAGAAGAAGGTGCTGGTGCCAGTCGCTGGTGAAAAGATCGACCTTAATCCGGCACCACGGCCTCACCATCCACTCGCCCCGAATGCCGATGATGGTCCTCTTTTCCGGCTCACCTTCGTAAGTCCGGTAGAGGAATGGAACTTCTTCATAACGGTACTGGCGATTAAGGCTCTCAGCATCCACTTCCCCCCGACGGGCTATATTAACATAGAACTGTCCCCAGGTACTGACTGAAGGTCTCCCTTCAATCGACAGAAAAATCCCGTCCCCGTTCGGTCCGATCCAGTGACCAATCGGTGCACCGTAATGTTCAAAAGTGTTCACCGGACTACGGTGGACGTAAACATACGGTGTCAAGCGAGTCCACTCAAGACGAACTAAAGGCCTCCATGAAGGGGACTGGATATTCACAGTCCCGCCCAAAAGTATGGCACCCCATTTCCGCTCGCTCGATTCAGAGCTGAAGGTATTCACTAAGTCCCACTCATCGAGATAAAGCGTTCCGTAGAACCGCCCCGACTTCCGCTTGATCACCTCCCAATCAATGACAATCTGAAGATTGTCTGAATTGCTCAGATCAGCTTGGGCAGTCCAGTAGGGGACGAAGGGGAGAGCATAGGTCGGCTCCAGGCCGCGGCCGCCGTAAACTACCGATTCACCGATGCCGATCCGAATGTTATCCGCCGGCGTAAAATCGAGCCGGTGGACAGCAATCAATTTCTGGATGAGGGGGAGACCTCCACCCTTAGGATAATAGCCTGTGTACGTGGAATCGCGAATAGATGAATTGAGGGAACCGTGAAGGAAAGCAAAGGACCATCGCTCCGAGAGCCGGTGTCGTACTCCGAGGAAGGTGAAGCTCGATGGTTTGCCGGAGAGCCACAACTGCCCCGCATAGCCGGACGACCAGACTGGAACGGTTCTCCCAAATGTCAGGTCACCGCCGGGATAGTTGACGGTGGCGCCCCCTTCGCCGAGGCGGTACTCGATCCACAAATCGTCCGAACCGGGCATGTCGCTCCAGCCGATGGCTGCGTCCGAGCTGAAGTCTGAGTTGAGGATTGGCCTCCCTCCGTTGCTCTCCACGCCGAAATCCTTTGAGGCGATCATCGAATGTTTTTCCAGCCGCGTCCATCCGGTGATGGTCAATGATCTGTCCGGAGAGAGGTTGTACCTCCCGAGCAACGTAACCGTCGGCGCCAGATCGACGTAGAGACCTTCCTTCTGCAGATGACCG
>LUOC01000046.1 GCA_001626655.1 Fidelibacterota bacterium REDSEA-S14_B6
CACCTCTATAGAGGATCAACGATTCCCGATCATCATCTGCCGCCGGCTTGTCGCAAAATATACACCCTTTCTCCCGGGGAGACTTAATGTAGTCCATTCGCCACGGCGCCCAGAGTCTATCCATGGAGGATGGGAGATGGGAGATGGGAGATGGGAGATGGAGGACTGCAGAAGGCTTGAGGTAAATGGAGAATTGGAGTATTGGAGGGATGCTGTCTCACGGACGCGGCCTCAGCAAGGACAAATCAGTTTTCCAGTAGAGAGTGAATCTTCCCCATTAATCCAGTTCTCCAATTCTCCATTTCTCCAAAGTGAAAATCTTATTCTTCGTCCTCAGTGCTGCTCTTAGCTATGACTTTTTTCTCCACATCGCCGGGCATGTATTCATAATGGCTGAACTGCTCGGCGTGCGTCCCTCTCCCTCCTGTGAGAGATCTCAACGTTGTGGAGTAGCGGTAGAGGCTCGCCTGCGGCACTTGGGCTCTAATCACCTGAAAACCGCCCTCTGTATCCATGCCGAGAATCTTTCCGCGGCGGCCTGAAATGTCGCCCATCACGTCGCCCATCTGCTCTTCCGGGACCTTCACCTCGATCTCCGTGATCGGTTCCAGAAGGCACGGTCTGGCATTCAGGAACGCCTCCTTAAAGGCGCCCTTTCCGGCGATCTGGAACGCGACATCTTTCGAATCTACCGGATGCTGCTTGCCGTCGTAGAAATCGACCTTGAGGTCAACCACTCGATAGCCGGCAAGAACTCCTTCACCGCACGCAGAGTTCACACCTTTCTCTACGGACGGCACAAACACCCTGTCCACGTTCTGTCCCACAAGACTATTGCTGAATTCGACGCCTTCACCGCGCCCCTTCGGTTCAATCTTCATCCACACTTCGGCGAACTGGCCGGCCCCTCCCGACTGCTTCTTGTGACGGTACTTTGAATCGCCATTCCCTTTCACAGTCTCCCTGTAGGGAACCCGCGGCTCCACCAGATCGACCTCCACGCTGAACTTACTCTTGAGCCTGTCCACCACCACCTCCAGCTGAAGTTCGCCCAGACCGGAAATGATGGTCTGCTTCAGCTCCGAATCCACATGGTAGACAAAAGTGGGATCTTCTTCATGAAGCGTGGCGAGGCCGGTGGCTATTTTTTCTTCGTCGCCTTTCGATCTGGTTACGACCGCTTCATGAATCGACGGCGGCGGGAAATCGATTTTCGGCAACTGGGCGTCCAGCCGTTGATCGCAAAGTGTATCGCCCGTATGCGTATTCTTGAGTTTAACTACAGCACCGATGTCTCCGGCATTCAGGATGCCGGCGTCTTTCCGGTTTTTTCCGTTCATGGAAAAAACCTGGCCGAGCCGTTCACTCGACTGCCGCGACGAATTTTTCAAGTCCATGCCACTCTTAACTGAGCCGGAGTAGACTCTGAAAAAAGAGAGCTCGCCCACGTGCGGTTCACTGACCGTCTTGAAAACAAGCAGGCACGCCGGCTGGTCAGAAGACGGCGAGACGGTCACCTGCTCGCCCGATCCGGATTTATTAGCTGTCAGGCCGGGAAAGTCCGCCGGCGACGGACAGTACTTAGCGATCAGATCGAGAAGGCGGCTGACGCCCACATTCTTCTGAGCTGATGTAGCAACGAGAGGAATTACACTGCCGTTGAGAATAGCATCGTGGAGTCCGCTCCTCAGCTCCTCTTCAGAAAGTCCCCCCTCATCAAAAAACTTTTCGAGCAGTGTATCATCAGATTCGGCGATGAACTCGATCAGCTCTTCGTGCATCTGATCAATCCTCTCTTTCAGATCGTCTGGAAGGTCGCCCTCATCATACTTCCCGCTGCCGTCTGAGCGGTAGGTCAAAAGCGTTCTTCTCAGGACGTCCGCTACCTGGTTAAATCCCGGCCCAGCGTTTACCGGAAGGGTGAGCGGAAAGACACGGCGGGAAAAATGGCTCTGGAGATCGCTCACCACAGCATCGAACTTCGTGTGCTCCTTATCGAGCATAGTGATAACAAAAAGTTTGGGAATGCCCTGTTTGTCCGCATATCCCGCAACAATGTCCGTCCCTGTTTCTACGCCGCTCATTCCCGGAACGGCGATGATAGCAAGGTCAGAAACTCGAAGCGAACTTTTCGCTTCGCCGAGAAAGTCCAGAAAACCGGGAACGTCCTGAACATTGAGCCGCTTCTCGAGCCAGTTGCAGTGGAGCGGCGTGCCGCTGATGGAGATCTGTCTGTTGATCTCTTGTCGATGGTAATCGGAAGTGGTTGAACCGTCTTCGATGGAGCCGATCCGTGTGATCTCGCCTGAATTGTACAGCATCGCCTCGGCGAGAATTGTTTTGCCCGACGTGCCGTGACCGACAATCGCAACATTGCGAATATCGTCTGTTTGAATATTGCTCATCACAAATCCTTTCTGGCTATGAGAGGTAGAAAACCGAGCTCTGTCTGGATATCACTCAGGACATCAAGGGGCGGGAGTATAAAAACGAACTGAGCCCAAATCAAGGAATTTCAATCAAGCATGGGCGGTTTCCAGCTGATGAGATTCGATGAACTCCCTGAGCGCCGGGACTATGTACTGTTCGTTCAGCTCAAGTTCGGAGAATGATCCGGCAAGTACACGAAGCCTCTGCTCCAGCGGTCTCGTCTTGTTAAGGACGATAAAGTGATCCCCGTTCACCGTACAGTAACCGCCTTCGAAATCCCCTTTTCCTTCAAGAATCGTAACTGTCATCTGATCGGCGAGCTTTTCAAAATGACCGAACAGTTCCTCCTGTTTCAAAGAAGGTCCTCCTTTCCGGCATGCTCAAGAGCGGAGACGACCTCCCTGATCTCTTCCACTCTGTCCCGGGGGATGACGAGGGTGGCGTCGTCTGTATTGATCACAGCAATGTCATTCAGTCCTAGTATGGTTGTCAGCTTCCCATTCGAATGTATCAGATTCCCGCCGCCATCCACCACCACACCTTCGCCCTTGATGACGTTCCCATCCCCTTTCTTGGTCATGAGATCGTAGTAGGCGTTCCAAGAACCGAGGTCACTCCACGTGAACTCCGCCCGAACTACGCAGATGTTCTTTGCATGTTCCAGAATTCCGTAGTCAATGGACTCCGGAGTGAGGCTGTCCCACTCCGCCTCGAGGGTGGTCTTGTAGCGTCTCGTCCCAACGGCGTCACCAATTTTCGCCATGATCTCATAGTGGATCGGCATGTGAAGTTCCATCGCTTCAAGAAAAGATTTCGCCTTCCAGACAAACATGCCGCTGTTCCAGAGAAAATCGCCGCTGGCGATGAACCTATTCGCTGCGGCGGCAGTCGGTTTTTCCGCAAATGTTTTGACGCCGAACGCGCGCTTGTCCAGGAGCGGTTTCTTCTTGTCAAACTGGATGTAGCCGTAGCCGGTGTGAGCCGACGAAGGGACGACGCCGAGCGTAGCGAGCATATCGTCAGATTCGGCCAGTTTCCGACCCGTTGACAGAGCGCTTGAAAAATCTCGGTGCCCTACGATGAGATGGTCCGCCGGGAATACACCCATGACGGTGTCAGGATTCTTCACTTGGAGATGTACGGCCACGAGTCCGATTGATGGCGCTGTATTTTTCCCGGACGGCTCTACCAGAATGTTCTCTTTCGGGACTCCGTCAATTTCGTCCGAAATCGTCTCCGCCAAGTCCCGTCCCGCGATGATGTAAATCTCATCCATAAAGCGGAGCTTTCGCAGGCGGTCGACCGTCATCTGAAGCATGGACTGTTCGCCAACGATGTTGAGCATTTGCTTCGGACGATCCTTCCTGCTGAGGGGCCAGAACCGCGTCCCCCGGCCCCCCGCCATAATAACGCCGACCATCTTGTTTCGACTCACCGGTGACCCCCCTTCGGATAGGTCAACACGATTCCGTCAATATCCCAGTTTGCTCTCACTTCGATGGTGTCGTTCAGTGTCGTAAACGGCTCTGATGCCGAGTGGGGAAACAGCTTGCCGTAGCTGTAACGGCCGTTCCCATCGGCGTCCTGAAATGCGCTGAGAATCCATTTTCCTTCTGAGAGTTTTTCTATCTTAAACTCACCACCGGAATTTACCGACACGGAGACCGATTTGAGGTCCTTTTCTATGGGTCTCGCCGTAACGATGGAGCCCCTGACATACGGTCCCGCAAGTTGGCCGATCAGTCCGCCGGTGCCGCGGACGGCGCCCGCCTTGATCTCAAAGTGAAGAACGGAATCGGTTTGGTGAACTGAAGAACCATGGGCGTCACTCCCGGCTCAACCGTGATTTTCTGGTTCGGCGCCGGCGAATGAACAGAGGGTGGAAGCGGATCGGTTTCAGGCACGCGGATGGTGCGGTCCGCCGCTTCAAGAGACTGCGCCACCGAATCTTTCAGTCCTGACACTGAGACGGAGTAGACGTCGCCTGCAGTCAACCCTTCAGCGAAAAATCGAAGCGCCTTACGCTCGCCTTCGTACTGGAACAGGTGACTGGCCGGCATTTCACCCCTGGACTCAGAATGGAGAAAACTCATTTGCACGTCTGGAGCATCGGTCAGATCAAACGGATTGGAGAGACCGACAGTGCCCGAAACGGCATCGTCCAACTCCACCGACAGGACGCGGAACTGTCCCACCTCCCGGCCAAGCAAAATGTTGACGTTATAGACCTCCTGAGTTGAATCGTTAAGGAGGATCGACTTTTCCCAAGTGAGGCCGTAAGGGTTTCTCGATGGCGCAACCGGTGACGGCGGCGTGCCGCCCGTATGTGCCACCGGCGTGTAGCGGCCGGCGTCAAGGTAGTCAAAAGCGTAACGGCCCGAATCATCCGTTTCGGTAAAGTATTGAGGACGCCGCATCAGGAGGCTGTCGTCATGTGATTCGCCCTCTCGAAAGAGATAGACCAGTGCCGATGAACCTTCCGCCGCTCCATAGACGGTGCCAGCAATGCGGCTGCCGGCGATTACATCGCCTGTGCTGAACGCGATCTGATAGGTCTGATCCAACCTGTTCCTCGACAATCAACCGTTCCTTGTCGAGCTCCACTTCCAGCGGCTCCTCGATGGAGGGAGCGATACGGAGGGCCGACCCATCTGTCTCTTCATGAAGCCGCTCGGAAAAAGTCAGTTCAAGTGTAAAGCCTTCCTCAACTCCCGTCGTTCCTGACGGCGGTGATGTGCTTACCAGCGAGGGAGGTGTTTTGTCTTCGGGCCCGCCGGGGGGTGGGCCGACGGCCGCACATCTCAACAACATCAAGGCTCCCAAGTATAAGAGTGGCCGTTTCAAGGTGATGAAAGATCGTAAGGAATTTCCTGCTTGTAGGTGATGGCGCCGGGCTTCACTTCAGCGGTGATGACATTGATCCGTACCCCGGCGGCCTCCGCTTCCAGGAGAGCTTCCGCAAACTTGGGATCCCGCCCCCACATTGGGCGAAATAGCGTTGCGTCGGGCCGTTGACAGACGAACAGGATACCTGCCCTGACTCCGCGCCGAGATATCTCCGCCAGAGAAAACGCGTGCCTCGCTCCCCGCTCCGTCACAGCATCGGGAAACTGGGCGACGAAGTTCTCCACAAAGGTGACAGACTTCACCTCAAGATAGAACGGCGCGCCGTCTTTCTCGAGAAGGAAATCGAACCTGTGGTTCCCCACCGTCACTTCGCTTTTCACCAGTCGAAACGACTTATATGTTGGAAGTTTTCCGCTCTCGAGGAGATTACTTACAAACCTGTTTGGAAGAGTTGAATCGATGGAAACCCACTGCCGCCCACTCTTCACCATCACCGTTGTCCACCTTGTCCGGCGGTTGGGCGATTGTCCGTTGCTCGGCCGCACTTTCAGATCCGCGCCGGGGATCAGTAGTTCACGCAGCCGCCCCGGATCGGGAAGGTGACTTTCAACCGCTTCCCCGCCAATGTCGACCACGGTCAGGAAACGGTTGGGCCTCTCAACAAAACGGGCGTCCTCGAGAGGGCCGGCGATATTCATCTAATCTGAAAGCGCTTGATCAAAGTCGGCTATAAGGTCTTCAGCCGCCTCAATGCCGACGGAGATTCGGATGAGGCTGTCGCTGATCCCGGCGGCGGCTCGCTCATCCGCACTCATCCCCGAGTGCGAGGTGGTACACGGCCGCGTCATGAGCGTCTCCACTCCGCCGAGGCTCGGCGCGGAAATCGGAAGTTTTGCCCTGGCAATGAACCGCTCCGCAGCTTCTAGTCCGCCGGCCGGTTCGAAAGAGAGCATACCGCTGGAACCGTCAAGGAGCGATGAAGCCAGCGAGCGGTGAGGATTGGACTCAAGTCCGGGATAGTTCACTTTTGCCACAGCCGGGTGATTTTCCAGGAATTTGGCAACGGCCTGACCGTTGATATTGTGCTGTTTCATCCGGACCGCCAGCGTCTTGATCCCACGGTGGAGCAGAAAGCAGGCGTGAGGATCGAGGCTTCCGCCGAGGTGATCCAGAAGGCGCGAGATTTTTTCAACGTGACCGGCCTTCCCGATGATCGCTCCGGCGACGATGTCCGAATGACCGTTCAGATACTTCGTGCAACTGTGGAGCGACAGATCAATGCCGATCTCCGGCGGCCTGAAGTTGAAGGGCGAGGCGAACGTATTATCGATCATGGAAACGAGATTGTGTTCTGTCGCAAACTCCACCACCTTGTGAAGATTAAACACCTCCATCAGCGGATTAGAAATAGTTTCCACATAGATCACTTTCGTCTCCCGCCTCAGGGCCGCCTTCCACTCGTCAGGCGAATTAAGGTCAATAAGCGAATGGCTGACACCCCACTTTCCAATATCGTGGGTAACAAAACTGTGGGTCCCGCCGTAGAGCGTCTTCTGTGCAAGCAGATGGTCTCCTGATCCGAGAAAGGTCAGGAGCGCAGTAGAGATGGCGGACATGCCGCTGGAAGTGACCAACGCGGCCTCCCCGTTTTCGAGCGCGGCGAGCTTGCTGTGGAGAGCATCATGATTCGGCGTATTGTTGAGACGGATGTATTTGAGATCGTGGTAATCGGCCTGGTCGCTGTACTCAAAAGTGGCCGACTGATGAATCGGCAGTACCACGGCCCCCGCCGGCCGATCCTCCGGCTCTCCTGCATGGATCACCTTTGTTGCAATTGGTCTTTCTTTACTCATTTGCTGCCATTTTTCTATACTTTCTCCAGCCCCATCTTTAGATCGTCTACAATATCCTCTGCGTCTTCGATCCCCACTGACAGCCTCACCAGCCCATCGGTCAGGCCGCGGGCGTGGCGCTCCTCCGCCGGAACATCCGCATGCGTCATGGTGGCGGGATGAGTGATCATCGTCTCCACCGCTCCGAGGCTCTCCGCCAAGGCGCAGAGACGAACGGAGTTCATCACTGTTTTTCCAGCGGGGATACCCCCCTCAAGTTCAAAGCAGAGCATACCGCTGAAGCCGTCCATCTGACTCTTGGCTGTCTCGTGCTGGGGATGGGACGGTAGTCCGGGATAGGTTACCTTGGCAACTTTCGGATGAGACTCGAGAAACTCCGCCACGATCTGAGCATTTTCCGAATGGCGCGGCATTCGGAGGTGGAGTGTCTTCGCCCCGAGCATGGTGAGCCAGCAGTCGAAGGGGCTCGGCACTGCCCCGATGGTCTTCTGAACAAACTGCATCTCTTCATAGATGTCTTCCCGGTTGGTTACCACGACACCTCCAATCAGCTGATTGTGGCCGCTGATATACTTGGTCGTGCTGTGTACCACCATGTCAGCGCCGTACTCCAGCGGCCGCAGGAAAACAGGCGTTGCGAAAGTTGAATCGATTCCGAAATAGAGATTGTGTTCTCTTGCTATATCCGCCATCGCCTCAAGATCAGTCACCTTGAGGAGCGGATTCGTGGGCGTCTCGATCCAGAGCATTTTCGTCTCGGGCCGGATTGCCGCTTTCACGTTTTCAGGATCGGTGGAATCGACATAGGAAAAGTGGAGGTCATACTTGGACAGAATCCTGTTAAAGTGGCGGGAGACGCCGCCGTAGACATCGTCGGAGCAGATGACGTGATCTCCGCCATCCAGCAGCTTGAGACAACTGTCCACCGTGGCCATGCCGCTGGAAAAACAGACGCCGTACTTGCCCCCCTCAATGGAGGCGAGGTATTCTTCCAACACTTGCCGCGTCGGGTTCGCTGAACGGGTATAGTCAAATCCCTAGTCCCTCCCGACTTCGGGAAGAACGTAGGTGGCAGTCTGGTAAATCGGCGGTACGACTGACCCCGTCGTCGGATCGGGTTCAATCTCCGCCCTTACAACCTTTGTGTCGAATTTCATTTTCCTCAACTCTACCTTTCTAACACCTTGGAGAAACGGATAGCTGGAGAACTGAAGAATTGAAGACGGTGTATTTTTTCATTTCTCCAATACTCCATTTCTCCACTTAATCAATCTACGGTTTTACTCAAGGAATCCTTGTTCTTTCATCCAGTCATCATCTACGAATTTGGAGAGATAATTCCTGATGGAATCCGGAAGTACCACAAGGCAGACGTCCCCCCTCTTGAGCCAGCCCGCAACCTTGAGCGCCGTCCAGACCGCCGAGCCGCTGGAGCCGCCGATCAATAGTCCCTCTTCCTTGATGAGTCGCCGGGCGGTGATGAACGAGTCTCTGTCGTTGGTCTTCACGTACTCATCCACGAGATCATTATCCAACACATCGGGAATAAAGTCGTAGCCGATCCCTTCCACGAGGTAAGGCTTCACCTCGTCCCCCCCACCAAGAATCGACCCTTCCGGATCGGCGCCGACAATGGTGATGTCCGGCCGCTCTTCCTTCAGTTTCTTCGCCACGCCGGTGATGGTGCCGCCAGTACCGACCCCCATCACGACCATCTTCAGTTCGCTCCCGAACTGGCTCAGGATTTCCTCGGAAGTCCCGTGATAGTGCGCGTCTGGATTGTCGGGGTTGGCATATTGATCGAGGATATGTGAATTGGGAATCTCCTCGTTCAGTTTGTTGGCAATGCCGATGTGGCTCTCGGGATCGTCCCACGCCGCTTCAGTCGGTGTCCGGACGATCTCAGCGCCGAGCGCCTTGAGCACGACCTCCTTCTCCTTGCTCATCTTCTCCGGCATGGTGATGATCATTCGATACCCTTTTACCGCCGCCGTGAGGGCCATGCCGATTCCGGTGTTGCCGGAAGTCGGTTCAATCAGCGTGTCGCCGGGCTTTATCCTCCCGGACTTCTCCGCCTCCTCAACCATCCTGACACCGATGCGATCCTTTACCGAACCGCCCGCGTTGAGAAACTCGCACTTGCCGTAGAGATCGCAGTCGAGCTCTTCACCCACACACTGAAACTTCACCACCGGCGTGCCGCCAACTGCTTCAAGAATTGTGCTGTATCGCCTGTCCGCTGATTTGCTCATATTCAAAAATGTATTGATTCTTTAGTCTTAAATTCCTTTAACTGCTTGTAAGATGAAGTACCTTAACCGAGCTCAAATGGAACAT
>LUOC01000047.1 GCA_001626655.1 Fidelibacterota bacterium REDSEA-S14_B6
TGATAGAGATGAGACCGATGCCGCCATAGAGCACTCCGAACAGAGAGGCCATTCCAGCTTCATCAAGATTGTCGCTCACAATGATTTTCATCTGGTAGTCCACAAGGGCGCCCACCACAGCAGCGAGGGCGATTGTCAGCGTCATCACTTTCAGATAAGGAGAAGAGATGAGGCCCCCTTTCCGTTTAGTCTCTTTCTTGGCAGCCGGCCGCTTCGGGGAGGTCTGTTCAGGCAGTAGCGACCGTCCCGCCACAACCGCCGCACCCATGGAAAGAGCGATAAAGAGGGATGTGGCAGGCAGAAGAAAGTTGGTGCCAAAGGCATCCACAAGCTTTCCCATGGAAAAGCCGAGCGTTGTGTTGGCGATGGCGGCGCCGCTGGCGACGAGACTGAAAAGACGTTTCGCCTCCCGGGCTGTGAACGCCGAGCCTGTCAGTATCCAGAACTGGATCATCATCACAGTACCGATGATTTCGAACCAGACATAGAGCACAGGATAGATCCACTCGGCGAGGAACAGCTGCATGACAATGAACGAAGCGACGCCAATCCCGTAGGTGCCCATCATCTGCGGTACAATGGGAATCTTGGCCGAGAGCTTTGTCATCAGCGCGATGGTGAGGCCGATGAGGACCGCCGTCAGGATCATCATGTGGGGGAGGTAGGAGGGATCGAAGCGGCTCAGGAAGAAGGTGTCCCGGGCGGTTCTGCCGAACATGAAGGAGCCCATGACGAAGAAGAAACAGAGGAAGAAGGGAAAAACTTTCTTCCCCTCGCCCGGTTTCATCTGGAACAGTCTGTTCAGGATATTCATCTGAATTGCGGTGTGACTCTTGGTGGTACGGTCTTCATGGGGAACTTAACCGCCGGAACTTACAAAGGTCGGACAACAGCCCCAACAGAGGAGGCGTTACCGCTCCCTTTTCTTTTTCAGCTCTTCCTCCATTTCACGTTTCCACCATGACACCTCCTGTCCCGTGAGGCCCCGCCGTTTTCTCCTCTCACTGTTCCGGCCGCCGCCGGAACGCACCGGAGGAGCGATAAGCTCAGAGAACGCCTCCGGACTCATCAGTTTGCATCCAGTCGATCCGGTCAACCGTTTGAGATTGCCGTCATTGGTGACCACGGTGGTACTCTTCGGGGGAACCGCCTTCTCAGCAACCAGTGCGTCGGCGTCACGCCCTTTACCGCTGAAGAGAACCGAGAGACCGCCGCCCCCTTCCGGTAAGTCAAACGGGGGATTCCCATCGAAGACGAGGACGATCTTGACAGAGCGTGAGTCACAGTAGTCCGCGCTGTCGGCGATGAGTGTCCTGAGGCAGGCGGGATAATCGCGATCGAGGAGCTCGAGATAGCGGGAGACCGAATGGATGGTGTTGTGGCCATCCACCACATAGCGGATCATGGCGAACCGGACAGGACGAGCCAGAGGATAATGATCAAAATGAAAATGATGATCAGCCGGACCATCCACCGCGTTTGCGTCCGGAAGTAGGAAGGGACGCTGTCATCGAGTATGTCGATCTCATCTCGAGTCCGCCCGGAGAGAAAAAATTTGGATGCGATGACAATGCCGCCGAACAGAAGCAGAAAGAGCCCGAGCTGGGTGATCTGCTCCATTAGCCGTTCTCGAACTCTTTGTCGGTGACTGTTTTCATGGAGAAGGCGTGGATGGCGCTTCCCATGAGATCGCCCAGTGCATCGTAGACGAGTCGGTGTCGCGCAAGGAGCGATTGATCCTGAAAGTCGCTCGAAACGATGAGCGCCGTAAAGTGGCCGCCGCCGGAGGTGTTCCCGCGGTGTCCCGCGTGTTGATCAGAATCGTCCCTGATTTCGAGATGCGAAATGTTCAGTCCCGCCCTCAATCGCCTCTCTATCTCGGCTATCATGCTGCGGTAAGTCTAAGGGGTAATGGAGAAGTTTCCAACCTGTCCCGTGATGAACTGTTGGACGACACTTCGATTCTCACTTACCTTCCCGCGTCAAGTTATGGGAGTTGTGAGTTATGGCATTCGAACCGTTTGAACATAAAGAGTATTCGGCAGAGGAGTCGGTGGCCCGATCGGCTCAGTTTCGGGAGGAGCTCTCGGGGCGCCGGAGCATCAGGCATTTTTCACGCCGTGCCGTTCCTGTGGAAGTAGTAGAGAATGTGGTGATGACGGCGTCGTCTTCCCCCTCCGGCGCCAACATGCAGCCGTGGACGTTTGTGATTGTGAAGGATCCCAAAATAAAGCGTGATATCAGGATTGCCGCTGAAAAAGAAGAAAAGGAGTTTTACACTCACCGTGCTCCGGATGAATGGCTTGCAGATCTTAATCAGTTCGGGACCGATTGGCATAAACCGTTTTTGGAAACAGCACCTTATTTAATAGTAGTTTTTAAAATAAATTATGATTTGTTAGTCTCCCCTGCCGGGGTAAAAACTGTTCCCCGTCAAGGGTTTATGGTTATTCACCGCCCTATCATAAAGGAATCTTGTCCATGCCGCAAAACGTTTTGAAGCATAAAGTAGGTTTGGAAACCCATGGCCTCAAAAACTTAAAAAAAATACATTGGAATTTGTCAACCCCTGAGCTTTACGAGCGCATTATAGCCAATAAAGAAGGCCAATTATCACACCTTGGCCCAGTTTGTATAACGACAGGAGAACATACGGGCAGAGCCCCTAATGATAAGTTTATCGTTAAGGAACCTTCCAGTGAGGAAAATATCTGGTGGGGAAAAGTAAATCGTCCTATTAGTGTTGAGCGATTTGAAGCTCTCTACTCGCGTGTTTTGGCTTATTTGCAAGGCAAGGAAGTTTATGTTCAGGATTGTTGCGCGGGTTGCGACCCCAACCATCAGACTCATATCCGTGTTATTACCGAACACGCGTGGCACAATTTATTTGCGCGCAACATGTTTATCCAGATCAACGATATGGCAAAACTGGAAAATCACGATCCCGCATTTACTATCATACATGTACCTGATTTCAAGGCTGTGCCGGCAATTGATGGAACCAATTCAGAAGTATTTGTTATTGTCGACTTTGGCAAACAGTTGGTTCTTATAGGTGGTACGAGTTACGCAGGGGAAATTAAGAAATCCGTGTTCTCTATTTTGAATTGCCTATTACCACAAAAGCAGTCGGTTTTATCTATGCATTGTTCCGCAAATATTGGCAAAAAAGGCGATTCTGCAATATTTTTTGGTCTTTCAGGGACCGGTAAAACCACTCTATCGGCCGATCCACAAAGAAAGCTCATCGGCGATGACGAGCATGGATGGAGTGATCGCGGCGTATTTAATTTTGAAGGCGGCTGTTACGCGAAGGTAATTCGACTCTCGAAAAAATCAGAACCAGAAATCTATGAATGCACCCGCCGATTCGGTACCCTACTTGAAAACGTAGTTTTAAAAGAGGACAGAAGGCTTGATCTTGATGATGCCAGTCTGACCGAAAACACACGTGCTAGTTACCCCATCAAACATATTAACAATGCCGTTCTGAAAGGGATGGGAGAGCATCCCGATAACGTGATCATGCTCACTTGTGATGCATATGGAGTCATGCCC
>LUOC01000048.1:0-2838 GCA_001626655.1 Fidelibacterota bacterium REDSEA-S14_B6
CCGCTAAGTATTGGTTTCCGGGCATGCCTTGGGATCACGTTGAGAAATATGAGAGTAAATCACTGCTATCTGTGGTGAAAAATGTAACAACGCCAACGATGGTACTTACAGGTGAAGCAGACTATCGAACTCCAATGCCAGATTCAGAACAGTACTACTCTGCGCTTCAGATGCTTGGGGTGGAGTCAGTGCTGGTTCGTGTTCCTGATGAGCCGCATGGAATTTCCGTTCGCCCTAGTCACCATGTTAGCAAAATCATGCACATTATGGGATGGATTAACAAATATAATAACTGACAAGCGCCCGCAGGGCCTTAGAAAAACTGAAGACTGAATAAGGAGAATAAAATGTTGTGGAATAAAAAAATTATTGTGCTGTTTATACTCACCGTAGGAGTTAGAGCTGAAACAGCTGAAGCGTGGTCCCCTGAAATGGTGATCCAGATGAAAAGTATTTCCCAGCTGGATATATCACCATCAGGCGACCTGGTCGCATTTGCAGTCAGGGAAGCTCTGATTGAAGGAGAAAAATCCGAATATCTAAATCAGATATGGCTTACGGGAACAGCAACGGAAACGCCACCAGTTCAATATACTTTTGGTGACAAATCGGCCTCTCGACCCCGCTTTTCACCCGATGGGAAGCACATTGCGTTTTCCAGAGAGTTGTCCGAAAAATCACAGGTTTGGATTATGCGAACAGCTGGAGGAGAAGCGTGGCAATTTTCATACCAGAAGGAGAGCGTGATTGATTTCAAATGGTCACCGGACGGGCAACACATTGCCATGGTAATGAAGGACCCAAAAAGTGAAGAAGAAGAAACAGAGGAAGAAGAAAAACGTGACGTTATACTTGTCGATCAAAATTTTAAGAACAATCATATTTATCTGAAAAGATTCACAACAGAAATTGACACAACAGAGGCAGATAAAGTCACATCCGGAAGCTTTACAGTCAATGCTTTCAACTGGAGTCCGGACGGCCGGCTAATCGTTTTTTCACACAGCGAGGAGCCGACTTTCAATAGCCGATCAATTACGGGAGACATTTCTGTTGTAACTGTTGCTAACAAAACAACAACAACACTAGTTGACTGGCCCGGCGTAGATGCTGACCCCTTATTCTCGCCCGATGGCAAGACCATTGCTTTTTCATCCGATGGAGGGACCACCGAGCGGATAGGCCTTGGCGACTGCTTTGTTGTCTCGGCAAAAGGGGGAAAGCCGAGAAAGCTTGCAGAAACGCCCAACAGGAGCGTTGGCGTGAGAGGTGCTCCGGGAATCATGCAGTGGTCGAAAGACGGTAAACATGTATACACTTCGGACTATGAAGGGACAACAACGCAGATATATAAACTCGATGTAAAAGGAAATAAGATTGCAGGACTTACAGCCTATAATGGTGTTATCTCCAACCCTGTAATTAGTTCTGACGAAAAAAAGATTGTTTTTGTTGGTCAATCCACAGAGGTCCCTGCGGAACTTTACGTTAGTGACCTTCGGAAATTTGATCCCAAGGTACTTTCAACCTTCAACAGGAATAAAGACTGGCCAGAGATTACGAAAACCGAACGGGTGAGTTGGAAGTCAAAAGATGGCCTAGAAATCGAAGGATTGCTGACGTACCCATTGGGATATAAACAAGGAAAGAAATATCCACTGGCACTCATGATACACGGCGGCCCAGCAGGAGTTTTTACTGAAACATTCACAGGAAACCCAAGCATCTATGTGATTCAGTATTTTGCAGAGAAAGGGTATGCAGTCCTGAGGCCCAATCCGCGAGGGAGCACGGGTTATGGAAAAGAATTCCGCTACGCGAACTTTAAAGACTGGGGATTTGGTGACTATGAGGACATCATGAGTGGCGTTGACAAAACAATAGATATGGGGATTGCTGATCCAGAGAGAATGGCTGTTATGGGGTGGAGTTATGGGGGATATATGACATCATTTCTCGTCACAAGGACTGGACGCTTTAAGGCAGCCAGCATGGGGGCTGGATTGCCAAATCTTGTCAGTATGGTCACAACGACGGATATCCCTGATTATCTCGTGGCACACATGGGATCAGAAATCTGGGAAGACTATGAAACTTATGAAAAACATTCAGCGATATATCGAATCGGTAAGGTGACAACCCCCACACAGGTTATCCACGGCTCCAACGATCTGCGTGTCCCGTTTACCCAGGGGCAGGAATTTTACGTGGCATTGAAGCGTCGAGGTATCGATACAGAAATGGTGGTATATCCAAGAACACCACATGGGGTGGGGATCAGCCTCGGACTTACCCAACTTGGGCACGCTGTGCCGGAGCAGCCGATGCGGCCGCAACCGCTCCGCATCCTGATCCTCGGCGGAACTGCATTTCTCGGCCCACACCAGATCAAGTATGCTCTTCAGAGGGGCCACAAGATTTCCACATTCACGCGGGGAAAGACGGAGCCTACCGTAAACAGAGAGGTGTTTAAGCAAGTGGAGAGCTTGGTCGGTGACCGAAACGATAATCTAAAGGCATTGAAGGGGAGGACGTGGGACGCCATCATTGATAACTCCGCCACCTTCCCGCGGTGGGTGAGACACACCACGGAGATTCTGAAGGGTAACGCTGACACATATCTTTTCACTTCCTCCCTTTCCGTCCACAAGAGCTTTGAGAAAAAGGGGTTGACGGAAGATGGTCCGATGGCGACGACCGATGATCCAACGGTAGAGGATATGAAGCATTACGGCGCCCTGAAAGCGCTCTCTGAAGATGTAACGCGGGACGCATTCGGCGACGGCGCCATCATTGTCCGGCCCCACCTGATCGTAGGCCCCGGCGACAGGACTGACC
>LUOC01000048.1:2849-5006 GCA_001626655.1 Fidelibacterota bacterium REDSEA-S14_B6
GGACTGACCGGTGGACCTACTGGCCAGTGCGCATCGACAGAGGAGGCGAAGTGTTGGCTCCGGGAGATCCGGACAGGGCGGCGCAGTATATCGACGTGAGAGACTTGGCGGAGTTTAACATCCGGCTCATTGAAGAGCGCGCCGCCGGCACCTACAGCGCCGTAGGGCCGCTGGCCCCCCTCTCCATGGCGGAGATGCTCTACGGCATCCGGGCGGTGGTGAGCAGTCGTGTATCTTTCACCTGGGTCGGTCAGGACTTTCTCGCGGAAAACGAAGTGGCGCCGTGGAGCGAGATGACAGCGTGGACACCATCCGGCGGGGAGTACGACGGATTCTCATCATTCGACAACAGCAAGGCCGTGGCCGCAGGATTGACCTTCAGACCCCTTGCAGAAACAGCCAGAGCCACCCTCGACTGGTGGAAGACTCTTCCTGAAGAACGGAAGAACAACCCCAAAGCGGGACTGGCGAGAGAGAAAGAGAAAAAAGTTCTAGAGAAGTGGCACAAGCGGGGGTGAGGTTGCCAACGTTCAACAACCTGATGGGATCTCCAAAGGACCCTTCGGGAAGGCAACCTATCAGGTTTAGAAACAGACCAGGCAGATTACTCCTCCTCACGCTGGCGTTCATGATAGCGCCGCTATCACTTCAGGGTGGTCGCATCTACGATATTATCGTTCGCAACGGCGCTGTTCTGGACGGCACAGACCGTCCGGCTTATAAAGCGGATGTGGCGATCCACCGAGGGAAGATTGCAGCGATTGGCCACCTCACTGATGATAGAGGAAGAGAGGAGATAGACGCCGCCGGCCTCACCGTCTCTCCCGGTTTCATCGACACACACAGCCACGCCGGCCCCGGTTTGGCCACTGAGGAGCTGAGCCACGGGAGGCCCCTCCTCGCCCAGGGGATTACCACTGTTTTCATCAATCCTGACGGCGGCGGAGCCACAAACCTCGCCGCTCAGAAACGGGCCCTTCGCAAGCACGGTCTCGGTGTGAACGTGGCGCAGTTCATTTCTCACGGTTCGGTGCGGCGTGAGGTGATGGGTCTTGAGGCGCGGAATCCGACAAAGTCGGAACAAAAAGGGATGCTAAGAGTAGTGGCGCGTGCCATGCGAAACGGCGGCTGGGGCCTATCCTCCGGCACGTTCTATGCGCCGGGAAGTTACGCCGAACCGGAAGAGATCATAGACCTAGCAAGAGCCGCATCGAAGTTCGGCGGCGTGTACCAGAGCCACATTCGGGATGAGTCTAACTATTCGGTAGGGCTTCTGGCGGCGGTGGAGGAGGTGATCGAAGTGGGGCGGCGGGCCCACCTTCCGGCCGTTGTTACGCACATCAAGGCGTTAGGGCCACCGGTGTGGGGCCAGTCCGAAGAGGTAATCGCACGGATTAATCGCGCCCGGGATGAAGGGGTAGAAGTGTACGCCGATCAGTACCCTTACACGGCCTCTGCCACAGGACTGACAGCAGCGCTGGTTCCGCGGTGGGCTCAGGCCGGTGGAAAAGACTCTCTTATTGCCCGTCTTGGAAGCTCTGAAACGGAGACGAAAATCAAGTCGGAGATGAAGAAGAACCTTGTCCGCCGGGGAGGGGCCAAAAGAATCCAGTTTCGGCGAGTCAGTTTCGATCCCTCGTGGGAGGGGAAAAGACTGGATGATGCAGCGAAAGCGTGGGACGTGTCACCCATCGACGCCGCCCTGAGACTGGTGACGCAAGGATATGTTGGCATTGTCTCTTTTAACATGAGCGGTGAGGACGTCCGGGCGTCGACGCTGAAGCGGGCCATCACCCGGATCGACCCCACGTTCTCGGAGGCCGACCACGGCTTCGTGCACGACCCGGACCGCCCGGCCCATCGGGCCTGCGACGCGGCGGACGCCTGGCGTCGGGTGAAGGCTTGGCTGGATGCCTGAACAGCTGTTTAGCGCGCTCGGATGGTCAACTGTTCGCGGTTGGTGATGCGGTAGGTCCGGTCGACTTGTTCGATCCAGCCCAAGCGGATGAACGAGGCAATGGCCTTATTGACCCGTTCCCGTGAGGCGCCGACCATACCGGCCAATTCCTCTTGGGTGATGGGGAGCGAAAACTCCTCCTCCTCGCCGGCTAACTCCAGTAGGCGTTTGGCCGTTCGGCCCGTCACGTCCAAGAACAC
>LUOC01000049.1 GCA_001626655.1 Fidelibacterota bacterium REDSEA-S14_B6
GTATGGTTGGTACCGCCTAGAAAGTGGCGGTGACAGAAGTACCTGGCTTTTTGCCAGTGCGGTCTACAAGTGGGCTGATCTGGGGAATACGGATTTTATTTCAATGTACGAAGAAGTGCATGGAAAAGGATCTTGGGCCAAATGGATGAATGAGTATTCTCAAATCGTTCAAGCCGTCCCTTGGGCACGCCGTGCCGAGTTTTGGAGATATGTAAAAGAAGCGAGTAGCCCTCCCAGATAGGGAAAGTGATTTGTCGAAACAAAAAAAGGGTCAGGTGTAACTGACCCTTTTTTTGTTTCGACTCTTCCGTCTTACTCGAAAACCACTCCAGATCCCCCGTAAAGCGGGCTGTAGTGCGAACCACTGTTCAACCACTTTCCACCAATCTTTACGAAGACTTCGGAGGCTCTGGTCCTGTAATTTGTAACAATAGGCTTACCGTCTCTCATAATATTGCCTACAAGATAGTAAGCGGCATGAGCAACATCCTTTCTGGAACCGAGTATCTGAACGTTAATATGCATCGGTTGGAATACGAGAGTATTGGGCGAATCTGTAATCATTGCTGCTGTTTCATCGGGCGTCTGGAATTGCCATAGTCCACCCTGGGAGGTTGCCAGCCAGGCTCCGGCAGGATTTGAGTCTCTCGGGCTCATCTGTTTTTTTGCTGTGTCTGCCCAACGTTTTTCGATTGCGGCAACAATATCTTCCAGATCACCGGCATTAGCACCGGCGGGCAGGAACAGGATGAAGGCTGATAGTGCCATCAGAGTTTTTTTCATAACAATCTCCTTATTTCTAAGTTTTGAAAATCAGTTACCAAGTAGTTCGTTGATCTCTTTAACCTTATTTATAGCCGAAATGGAAAAGCGAAATTTGTCCAGCGAATCATTATAATATTCCAACGCTTTCTCATATTGCTTTTCATTAAAGAAAAACTCAGCCATGGAATCGGGTGGATTATAACCTTCAGGGTATGCTTCAAGGTATCGCTCAAAATAAGATTTAGCGGCGGCTTTTTCGCCTGTACCGTAATGCATGTATCCCAGTCTATTTAGAATATGAGCATAGAAGCTTCCTGAATTCTTGTTTTTCTCAAGAAGTACTTTCAATTCATCAATTCTTTCTTGGAGAGTTGGCTTTGTCGCGGCATAGAAATAGTGAATGAATCGACCATCAGGCTCTATTTCATGCATTTTCGACCATATCTCATGCCTTTTTGCTATTCTTTCTTCTCCGGCGGGTAGATCAATATCCAGAAGAGATACCATGAGATTGGAGGTTTCATTCTTCCCTTTTACAAGTTCCCTGGCCATTGATTTGTGCATTTCATCGGTTTCTCCATCGGGGGTCAACCAGGCCAATACAACATGAGAGGCAAATAGGGATGAGTCTACCTCAATCGCACCACTGAAGAAAGTGTAAGCCTTTTCATATTCAATATTGAGAAAGTGAAACATACCTTTACCAACCATTGCATTGGCTACATCATTATCACCCAACCATTCGATATATTTCCTGTCTGTTGAACTAGGATTGTTGTTGCATGATGATATAAGAGTAGCAACAAGAAGAAACACTGGGAGCACTTTTTTCATGACAATCTCCTTATTTTAAAGCCAGTCGCGAATTGGGGTTGCCCCTGACTAATGAAAGTTCATTGAAATTTTACTTCCCCTGCCAAGCAGTTTCAAGTGTTTATTTGTACTCAGAGATCAGAGTGTTGAAACAGATGTGCCGTACGTTCGGAGCGGTTTATATTCTACTCCTTCGCGGGGTGAGTCAACTTAACAGTTCAAAGGGAGACGATTGCATGAACGTTTTGTCGTGGTACAGGTCTTTTTTATTGTCTGGTCTGATTCTCTTTACCACACTGATGGGAGAAGCCTTTTCGGTATCAGATGTCCTAAGTTCACCTTTCCCATCGAACTTGGTTGTTTCTGAAGACGGAAGTAGGCTTGCGTGGATTTTCAACGAGGAAGGAAAGCGGAATATCTGGATCGCCGAGGGCAACAGGTTCACATCTCGGCGGCTTACTGATTATGATGAGGATGACGGACAGGAGTTAAGCGGCCTCGATTTTTCGCCTGATGGAACCAAAATTGTTTTCGTCCGGGGCGCCGCCGCCAATCGTCAGGGAGAGCATCCCAACCCCACTTCAGACATTGATCATGTTGAGCAGGAGGTGTGGTGCATCGAGGTGGAAACAGGGGAAAAGTGGCGTCTTGGAGAGGGAGCTTCCCCGAAAGTTTCCCCGGACGGCGATCGTGTCGCGTTTGTTGACAAGGGAGCCATTTATATTTCAAAGATTGATGTTGAGGAAGATGGGGGAAAATTGTTTTCGGCCCGCGGGTCCAACACCAGTCCGGAATGGTCTCCCACAGGGGAACATCTCAGTTTTGTCAGCTATCGCGATGATCACAGCTTTATTGGCGTATACGATTTCAACCGCGGCAAGATTCTCTGGATTGCTCCATCAGTCGATCGCGATCGGGAGCCACTCTGGTCACCGAATGGCCAGCGGATCGCCTTTTTTCGATTCCCCGGAGCGTTGGCCGAACCGTGGAAGAAAAGGGGAATGCACTTGCCGTTTTCCATAATGGTGGCCGATATAGGAGAAACAACGGCCAAGACGGTCTGGACACTCCCTGACTCCTCCGGTGGTTTTGCGCAAAGTTATCCAGCCCACCCTCTGATGTGGGGGGACGGAGACAACCTCGTCTTTTACTCAGAGCATGAAGGGTGGATGCATCTCTATTCCGTGCCGACGGGAGGCGGCGGTGCAAAAGCTCTTACTTCGGGTAACTTTGAAGTTGAGGCCGCCTCGTTAAGCCCTGACAGAAAAAAGGTCATATTCAACTCCAACAGCGGGGACATCGATCGCCGCCATCTATGGGAAGTGAGCGTATCCGGCAGTGGACTGAAACAGATTACTAATGGCGATGGTCTTGAGTGGGAGCCGGTCATGACTTCCGGTGGAGATCTTGCGCTTTTCTGCTCTTCCGCTCACCAGCCGGCGGCGCCGGCAATCATTGAAAAGGGCAATAAGCGGCATAGGCTTCTGGTCCCTGAAGCAATTCCCGAACGATTCCCCATGAAAAAGCTGGTGGAACCAGCACAGGCGATATTCAAAGCCGGAGACGGCCTGACCATTCATGGCCAGCTTTTTAAGCCGGACAAAATGAAACGGGGAGAAAAACTGCCGGCGGTTATCTTCATGCACGGTGGTCCCATACGGCAGATGATGCTCGGCTGGCACATGCGCGGATATTACCATAATGCCTACGGGATGAATCAGTATCTCGCGGCGAACGGCTACGTTGTTTTGTCGGTGAACTTCAGAGCGGGAATCGGTTATGGCAGGGCGTTCAGGGACGCCCCAAATCAGGGGCCCCGGGGTGCTTCTGAGTATCAGGATATTGTGGCAGCGGCGAAATATCTCCAGTCGCTTCCTTACGTAGACGCTGATCGGATCGGCCTCTGGGGTGGTTCTTACGGAGGACTCCTAACCGCCATGGGGCTTGCACGGGATTCTGAACTTTTCGCCGCCGGCGTAGACCTCCACGGTGTACACGACTGGGCTGTCCGTGGCCAACGGCGCAACGGTGGCGGTTGGGGCATCTTTGGTGATGAACTGATGGAACTCGCCTTTGAGTCATCACCGGTGTCCGATGTTTCCTTTTGGTACTCACCTGTCCTATTCATCCACGGTGATGACGACAGGAATGTCGATTTTATTCAGACCACCGATCTCGTTCAGCGCCTTCGAAGAGAAGGGAATGCCCATGTGGAGCTGCTCGTTTTCCCCGATGAAGTTCACGGCTTTCTTCGGCAGGAGAGCTGGATCAAGACCTATGAGGCATCAGCAGATTTCTTTGATAGATTTCTCAAAAACACCAACTGATTATGCAAAAGGAGACAGTGATGTTGACCGGACAGATTTCCATGAGAATCTTGGTGATCACCTTTTTGATCACACTTTTTCCTGCGATCTCAACCGCCCAGTGGACGAGCCCGAGGGAGGCAGAGAAGCTGCTGGGGCAGGGCCCCAATCCGGCTCCTGATAGGGGTAGTGGGGAAGGAGAGGGACCTTTTGAGCGGCTGATCATCCGAGGCGGGACGCTTATAGATGGTACAGGCTCTCCCCCAAGGGGGCCGGTGGACATTGTGATTGAGAACAACAGGATTGTCCGCGTTGCCTCCGTGGGCACGCCTTTTATCGCCATTGATGAAGACCGACGACCTGAGAACGCGACTTATGAAGTGGACGCTGAAGGGATGTACATCCTTCCGGGCTTCGTGGACCTTCATATTCACAGTGGGAACCAGTTCAAGGCTCCAAACGCCGAGTACACTTACAAGCTTTGGATGGCACACGGCATCACCTCCATTCGTGGAGTGGCGTTGGGTCCCATGGAATGGAGCCTTAAGGAGCGGGATCGAAGTGCGAAGAACGAAATTGTTGCTCCGAGAATCTTCATTTACGAGCGCCCCGGGAACGGCCAGGATTGGAAAGGCGGTCCTGTCAACGATCCAGAGACGGCCCGGAAGTGGGTCCGCTATGCAGCACGCAAAGGGGTAGACGGGATGAAGCTCGGTGCCTCCCCGCCGGACGTGATGGCGGCGCTTCTGGACGAAGGGAAAAAGTTGAATCTCGGCTCCACGGCACACCTTGCTCAGACAGGCGTCGCCCAGATGAATGCCGTCGATGCCGCCCGTCTCGGCCTCGGCGCCATGACACATTTCTACGGTCTCTTCGAGGCGCTCTATAAACATAACGACGTACAGCCGTGGCCCGTGGAAATGAATTACAGCGATGAACAGTATCGGTTCGCGCAGGTGGCGCGGCAGTGGAACTTGATCCATAAAAGGGGGAGCCGGCAGTGGAAGGCGCTCCTGAAAGAGTTCAAAGAACTCGATTTTATTCTCGACCCCACCATGACGGCTTACCTTGCCAGCCGGGACGTCATGCGGGCCCGGAACGCCGACTGGCACGAAAAATATACCCTTCCGTCCCAATGGGAGTTCTATCAGCCGAGCAGGGTCTACCACGGATCTTACTACTATGACTGGACGACGTGGGACGAGGTGGCGTGGAAAAACTTTTTTCGCGTCTGGATGTCGTTCCTGAATGATTACAAGAACATGGGCGGCCGTGTAACGGTCAGCTCCGACGCCGGCTATATATATAACCTATACGGCTTTTCCACAATCGAAGAAATGGAATTGCTTCAGGAAGCAGGGTTCCATCCGCTGGAGATTTTCCGGGGCGCCACCATGCACGGCGCCGAGGCGATCTTCGAGCCGAAAGGGGAAAAGATCCAGTTTGGTGTGGTGAGGGCCGGGACGCTTGCTGATCTTGTTATTGTCGGCGAGAACCCCATTCAAAACCTGAAAGTTCTCTACGGTACGGGCGCCGTGCGGCTGAATGATGAGATGGGCCGGCCCGAGCGTGTCGGGGGTATCCTCTACACCATTAAGGACGGAATTGTCTACGATGCAAAACAACTGCTGGCGGATGTTGCCCGAATTGTGGAAGAGCAGAAACGGGAGCGGGGCATTAAAGAACTGTGGTAAAATGATCTGCAGGTGAGATTCAGGAAAAGATGAAAATTCGAAGCGTCTGTCTGGCGATTGCAGTAGTTGCGATCATCGGTTGTGACAGTACTCCAGAGGTGGCCATTGACAGTCCGGCGCCGGCCGATACGGTGGCGGAAGCGGTTGCAATTGCCGTAACAGCCATCGACAACGATTCGGTCTCGTATGTGGAGCTGTGGGTGGACGGCGACTCCACAGGGTTGGTGGATGACTCAGAGCCGTTCACGTTTCGCTGGAACAGTGTGGAGCACGGTAGTGTCTCGAACCACGCAATTGTGGCCGTCGCTGTTGACATCGATGGAAACCGCGGTACGGACACGGTGGCCGTCACGGTGAACAACAGGGGCTCTTATCCCGAGCAACGGCTCGTCGACAGCACATCATTTGTGAACGGCAGATACACGCTACGGTGGATCATGTCTCAAGATGGCGACTTCGCCTCTTATCGAGTTGAGCGATCGGCAGCGGCCGCCATGACCGAGGCTGACACCATCTTCACCTCCACTCGCCGCTCCGACACCACGTTCACCGATCGGAATATGGATTTTCTGACACACAACCATTACAGAATTGTGGTGACGGACACCCTCGGTTTCGAGAGCCCGGGGCCGGTCCTCCGCTCCGACCTCTATCCGCCTCCCGTTGCGGCGGACGTAACCGCCATAGATTACGACCTCGATTCAATGACCGTCACTTGGTCGCGGAGCAACAGTGAAAACTTTGTTGAGTACCGCCTCCTGACGGCGTCTTCGGAGACGGGGTCGAAAAGCGTCGCCGCCACAATTGATGAACCGACCGTCACTTCTCACGCCCTCTCCCAGTTTGATCCTACGCGCCAAAACTGGTTCTGGATTCTAACCCGAAACGTTTTTGAGCAGACAACGCTCGGCGCCGGCATGACCCACGAGCCCGATCCGCTCCCCGTGCCGTTGGCGGTCACCGCCGTTAGTTACAATCTTAAGGAGCTGACAGTGGAGTGGGAGGCGTCTCCCGACAACGACTTCAGACGGAATGAACTCCTTCACAGCAGGACGGAAGATGGGATCAGAAGCGTCATCGCTTCGTTCGACGATCCAGCAATGACTCGGCACATCATCACAGACTTCGATCCGACCCACGAAAACTGGTTTTGGGTAAGGACAACCGATCACTGGGGACAGCGCGCGTTCGGTTCTCCCATGACGCACAAGCCCGATCCTCCGCCGGGCAAGATCGCCGTCCGCTCCGTTACGTATGATCTGAACGCCATGACGGTAAAATGGCGGAGGTCCCGTGACCGGGATTTTCTCTCTTACGAAGTTCTCCGGTCAGAGAGCGAAATGGGGGAGAAGGAGCTTCTGGAGATCATTACAAACCGCAAGCAGACGACCTATAAGCTGAAGAGTTTCAATCCCGGCAGTGAGAACTGGTTCTGGGTGAGAGTGACCGATTATTGGGGACAGACCTATCTCGGGCCCGGGAGAACGCACACCGTCGACCCGCACCCCGCCCCTTCCGATGTCGACTCGGTCTGGTACGATGAGCAGAAGATCACCGTCACCTGGAGCTCGTCTCAGGAGGAAGATTTTTCGCACTATCAACTCTACGTGTCGGACACGGAGTTCGGAGCCCGGCGCAAGATCGTGAAGATAGGGTCGGCCGATCGCAACAGTTACGTCCTCCGCCATTTTGATCCAACAAAGGAAAACTGGTTTTCCATTGACGTCGTCGACAAGTGGGGACTCACCACTCGCGGGAAGGGGGCAACAAACGAGGCGAACAGTCCGCCGGAGGCGATCCGGATTACGGCGGTGGACTACAATTTCGAGCAGTTCGATATCACTTGGCGAAAGTCCGCCCAGACAGATTTTTCTTTCTACGATCTTCTGGTTTCGGAGGCGCGGGACGGCCCACAGCGGAGACTTGTGACACTCACGTCTCCGGACGATACAGTCCACACGATAGCCGGGCGGGGGGTGTTCGACCCATCCTGTGAACAGTGGTTCACCATTCGGACGGGGGATATCTGGGGGCAGGAAACGTCCGGCCCGGGATTCAGAGTGATCGACGATGCCCCCCTCATGTCCGATCTTCGCCCAGTAGAATACAGGAAAGGAAAGTTCATCTTCCGATGGAGCGGCAACAGTGAAGAGGACTTTCGGCGATACACGCTCTATGAGTCGATGACGCCGGACATGCTTAGTTCGGAAAATGTTTACACTTCGGAAGAGAGGGGCGACACCTCGGCCGTGCTGAATGGGATCGATCCGTGGGAGTCGCGGTTTTATGCTCTGGAGGTGGAAGATGTCTGGGGATTGAAAACTGTGAGCACCGTCGTGGAGGGGAGTTCGGAGAGCTGGTTCATCACAGCTCTGGGTGACGAAAGGCACGACGAGGGACGAGCCGTTGCCGAGACTTCCGACGGTGGTTTCATCGTGGCGGGACACACCTACGCCAATGAAGATAACGGAGATGTCTGGCTAGTGAAGACTGATCCCAAGGGGAATATCGATTGGGCCGAGACCTACGGCGGAGACGGCGATGACCACGCCTATTCCGTTCAGGTGACCTCCGACGGCGGCTATGTGATGGCCGGTTTCTCCGAAGCGCTTGCGGAAAAGTGGAGCGATGCGTGGGTCATTAAGACAGATGACAAAGGGCGCGTGGAGTGGAACAGAACCTACGGCGGCTTCCGGTGGGACAAGTCCCACAATGTAAAGCAGACCTCCGACGGCGGTTACATCATTACCGGTTACACATTTTCTCACGGCAGGGGCAGCGCCGACATCTGGCTTATCAAGGCGGACGCCAGCGGCTACCCCGTCTGGACACAGACATTCGGCGGGCCCGACTGGGAGTACGGATACGCCGTGGAGGAAACAGATGACGGCGGCTTTATCATCACTGGATTCACCGAAACGGAAGACAAGAAGTCCAGCAGGATATGGCTGGTGAGGACGGACAGTCACGGCGAAGAGCAGTGGACTCAGACGTTCGGAAGCCGCGATCAGAATGAAGGGTATTCCGTGGCGCCGACTTCTGATGGCGGCTTCATTGTTGCGGGGATCAGTCAGGCGTTTTTCCCCAACTATGAAGATGTCGTTCTGATCAGGACCGACACCGCCGGGGAGGTGATTTGGGAGAGGAGTTTTGGAGGGCAGAGCTGGGATCGAGCAGCCGCTGTTCGGCAGACGTCTGACGGTGGATTCCTCGTCGCCGGTTCATCACAACTGAAGGAAGAAGGGAACGCCAACGCGTGGTTGATGAAGATCGATCTGAACGGCGACCCGCTCTGGGAACGGCGCTTTGAGAGCGGATCCAGTGATGTCGTCCATGCACTTCAGATCACCTCTGACGGCGGTTGCGTTTTGGCCGGCGCGTCAACCCCTCTCGATGGCGGCCCCGCCGACCTGCTGCTGATTAAGACTGACGCCCGAGGAATCGTGCCTGAGTCGCCGGTAAGACTGAGTGGACAATTGAGGTAGGGCCGAAACCTCGACATTTCACAAATGTTAACACTTTCCCGCTGTAATAACATCGATGACCTCAGGACGCTCGCCAAACGGCGTCTTCCCCGATCCATGTTTCACTACATTGACGGTGGGGCGGACGACGAGGTGACGCTCCGCCGGAACACCGATGCCTTCGACGACTACGAGCTTCAGCCCCGCTTCCTTAGACCGGTGAATGAGATTGATACATCCGTCACGGTGCTGGGCAGGAATCTGGACGTCCCCTTCCTCATCGCTCCCACAGGCATGTCGCGCCTTTTCCACCACCACAAGGAGAACGCCGTGGCCCGTGCGGCGGCACAGTTCGGGAC
>LUOC01000005.1 GCA_001626655.1 Fidelibacterota bacterium REDSEA-S14_B6
GGAGTACAGCGATGCCGATAAAGATAGCGATCAGTGGCTCTACCTCCCAGCGCTGCAAAAATCGAAGCGGATCATCTCGAACCAGAAAAATCAAAGCTTTATGGGGTCGGATTTTTCGTATGAAGATATGGAGGGACGCGGCATCGGCGAGGACAGTTACAAGCTTCTCGGTGAAGAGGTGATTCTGGATGAGCCGTGCTACAAGGTGGAAGCGGTGCCAGTTGAGACGGGGACGTATGCCCGCCGCATTATCTGGGTCGAGAAGAGGCGCTCCGTAATGCGGAAGGTGGAGTTTTATGATAAGAAAGATCGTCTCCTGAAAGTGATGACGATTCCTGAAATCAGAAAGGATGGCGACTACTGGACAATCCTGAAAATGGAGATGGAGAATGTCCAGAAGCCACACCGAACCACGCTGGAAGTGTCCGATCTGTCATACGACTCAGGGATCGAGGACAGCTTCTTTACAGAGCGCTATCTGAAGCGCGCACGGTAGCCCGGGATCATATGAGAAGACTGCTCATCCTGGGGCTGTTCCCCGTTCTCGTCTGGGGGCAGCTCTCCCTTTCCGGTTATTACCAGAACTGGAACGCCGTCCGCTCAGGCGGGGATTATGATCTCATGCTTTTCCGGAACAGAGTCCGTGGTGATATCGCATATAATCTGGACCGCTACTCAGCTACCGTCTCTCTCGATGTGAGGGCCGACCGACAAGCCGAGGCGTCTGAACTGGAAGCGTCTGTGAGGGAAGCGTACATCGACCTCTTCTTCAACCGTGGTGATCTCAGGATAGGAAAACAGCAGGTGGTGTGGGGAAAGGCCGACGGCATCTTTATCAACGATATCGTCAATCCGCTGGACATGCGCCAGTTTCTCATGCAGGATTTCGACAATATCCGAATGGCACAGCCCATGGTGAAGGGGAGTCTATATTTAGGGAATTGGACATTGGAAGGTATCGTGAATCCAAAGTTCGAGCCCGGTAGATTTGCAAAGGAAGGGAGCGACTGGGAGTTCAAGATCGGCATTCCCGATTCGATCATGACGCCTGTACCACGCTTCAACAGTGCCGTCCCCAACTACATCCACGAAAACAAGGAAGAGCTGCCGGAGGCATCGCTGGAAAACTCAGAATTCGGCTTCCGGCTCTCAACTTTCCTGATGGGTTCGGACATCAGCCTCCTCTATCTGGACGGCTACAACGACTTCCCGGCCTACCGTCTCGACAGCGTCGTCCCCACGCTCGAGGGATTCGTTCCGGTCCGCCTCGACACCTACATGACACCGTTCTACTATCGCTCCACGATGACGGGAGTCAACTTTTCGCGGCCGTTTTTTTCAACGGTGTTGCGGGGCGAGATGGGCCACTTTTCCGATCGCCATTTTGGTGATCTGGAGGCGGAACAGTTCTTTTCAGTCAGCGACTATTTTCAAGGTATGCTGGGGATTGACCTGTCAGGACCGTGGGGGTCGGCTCTATCTTTCCAGGGCGTCCGCCGGCACATTCTCGATTTCCATGAATCGATGATGGAGGACGAAAGTCAGACCATGGCGACGGCCATGGTGAACGGCGCCTTCGCCAATGAGACCATCGGACTCCTCGCACTCTGCATCTTCGATGTCAGCAACGAGGCGGGCCTGCTCCGGTTTGACTTGGACTACCGCGGCATCGACGCACTGTCTATCAGTTTGGGTACTTATCAGCTATGGGGAGGGGACGACACAATGTTCGGCCAGTTCAGCGGGAACGACAACTTTTTTCTAAAGGTGAAGTACAGCTTTTAGCCGTTATTCTCCTGGGCTCTGAACCCGATTCGCTCAAACGGGTTGACCACACTTGTAATCATATTGTTCAGATGGGCGCTGATCCTTTTAAGGTAGCGGACATAGAGCGCCAGCGCAACCGCATCGTTTGATGCAAGGCCCTCCAAGTGTCCTTGGGCGAGTTCATTCACGATCCTGTCACAGATGGCGCTGATCTCAATCTTGAACGAACCCATCATTTCCTGTGCAGTCACCACATCCTGATTTCTTAGGACAGAGATCGTTTCGCCGAACCTGCTCTTCACCTCTTGTTCGATTCCTTGGATAGATTCCTCGTAGGCGCCCACCGTAAGTCTGGCGGGGTGGACTTCGGCGAGATCGAGAATATTCTTACAGTAGTCACCGATCCTTTCAATGTCAATGACAATGCTCACCAGCACCATCCCGCCGGGGAGTTCCTCCGATCCTTGCAGTGTGCAGTGCGTCATCACTTTCCGCCGAACTTCCTGCTCGTACTTGTTCACCTCTTTATCTTTCTGGCGAATCTCCTTGTTTACAACGGTGTCGTCGCTTTCGCGAAGAATCCTCACCGCTTCCACATACATCTCCTGGGCAATTTCAAGCATCTCAAAAGATTCATTCCACGCCTGCTGGAGAAGATCGTCAGAACGCCACAGATTGATTATTTCCTTCCACATGGGTCACCTCGCATGGTTGTGAAACAAAAACAGACTATCGAAGACCTCATCATCTTCCACCAAGTATAATGACAGTGAGAGGGATGAGTACAAAGACTATTCCGAGATAGAGTACCGGCAAATACTTTTTGTTTACGGCCGTAGCCGCGATCCTTTCCGCGAGTCTAATCGGGATATCTCTTAGGAAGGGGACAGGGTAGATCAACAGAATTCCGAATAGATTGAAGATGAGGTGGCTGATGGCAGCGATGAGCGCCGAGACGGTGCCGGTGATGGCGGCGAGCAGTGCGGTGACCGTCGTCCCCACATTGGCGCCGAGAGTAAATGGGAATATCTGCCGAAGGTTCAGAACTCCTGCCCCCGCCAGAGGTACAACAAGGGAAGTGGTGATGGAAGAACTTTGAACCATCACAGTAAACAGAATGCCAAAGATAAATCCTCGGAGGGCCGTCTTGAAAATATACTGATCAAAGAAGACCTCAATCTTCTTCAGCACGAGGCTCCTCAACAGTTTCACCAGCGCATAGAGCATGAGAAAAGTGAGAAGAACGCTCAGAACAAGGTAGACCACATCGTTGCCGAATGAGATTCCTTCCACCACCTTGGAGCCAGATTTGATCGCCACCTTGATGGGGCTTGACCCTTGCAACACCTGTATGCTGTGAATCTTTCCAAACATCATTGTTGCGATCGATTCGGCGCTTCTCTGGATCATGTGGAACCGCTGCTCCAGAGGGAAAAGGATTGCCACCGACAGGAGGTTAAAGAAATCGTGAACGGTGGACGCCTCGAGAGCACGCTGGAATTCTCGCCCTCGATTGATGTGTCCCACGGAGACAATGGTGTTGGTGACAGTGGTGCCGATATTGGCACCCATGATCATGGGGATGGCGCCGTTCAACCCCAGGGAACCGCTGCTTACCATCCCAACAATGAGCGACGTAGTTGTAGAAGAACTTTGGAAGAGCACTGTTGCCAAGATTCCTATAAAGAGGGCAACAAACGGTTCGCTGGTGGTGGTGAGGACCGCATTAGCAAACCCTCCGCCCATATGTTTGATGGCGGAGGACATGCCATTGATACCTACAAGAAAGAGGTAAAGAGATCCTACAACGCCCGATCCTTTTATATAAGGGAGTAACCGATCAGAAATCATTTAAGCCAAAACCTTTTAGGTTGAGCACTTCGCATTATCATCAGAATACCCCGATTATTGAACTTTAATTTTAGTGCTAGCATGGATGAATTTCAAACATGAAAGCTGCAATTTCATCCAATTCAAAAAAATAGATAATTAAATTAGTGAATTAGTCTCAGCCTAATATTTTGGTATCAAAGAATCTATGCAAAGGGTGAATAAATGAATCGAGTAAGAGTTCTTATAATGATGATGTGCGTTATGGTGATTATGTCATTTGGGGCCGATGGGAAGTTTAGCGGAGTGTCATATTACCACTACACGCACAGTTCTGATAAGGATGCCGTCAATGGCTTTGGTTTCAAACGGGTCTACTTTACTTATGAGGAAGAGGTTTCAGATGGTATTTCGTATAAATTCCAGTCCGATCTTGACTATAAAAGTTCCCCGATGAATGTTTATGTGAAGAATGCCAAAGTCGATTGGAAATCTTCTTTCGGCAAGATAATCATCGGCATGCAAGGGATGAATATTTTCAATGTTCAGGAAAAGACATGGGGCTATCGTTTTCTGGAAAAGTCGGCAATGGATCACAGGAAGTTTTCGAGCTCAGCGGATATCGGCCTAGGCTTTTCACGATCACTGACGGCCGCCACAAAGGCAACGCTCCTCGTCACCAATGGAACAGGCTATAAGAAGTCAGAAGACGATTCTCACAAAAGGACTTCTTTCCAACTCGTATACGGTGAAATGAGATTGGATAAGAGAGATGGTTTCAATTTTGGTGGTGTGTTCTCAGTGGAGC
>LUOC01000050.1 GCA_001626655.1 Fidelibacterota bacterium REDSEA-S14_B6
GATCGATGAGATGGAGCCCATCACGGTGATTCCGTCGATGGGAGAAGGGGACTCCTCGGCCGTGGACCAATCTCATTTGAAAACTGTCCCTGAGCGGACGTAACTTTGTATAATATGCTGAAACGATTCGGAAGTCTATCCCTGCCTGTCTGTTCACTGCTTCTCTCCTCTATCCTAACGGGGCAGGTGGCCGCGCCTGTCACCGTGGAGGCGAGCCTCGATCCCGCCGAAATTCGTGCGGGAGAGGTTATAACTGTTTATGTCACGGCGACCTCGGATCCGGAATTTCACATCTACGCCATCAATGATGTGGCGGAAGGTCCCATCCCCTCCAAAGTGACCATCGAAGGCGCGGCGGTGGACGTGGTGAGCGAAACATCGGAGCCTGACCCCATCCACAAGTATGACGAAGGTTTCATGACCGAAACCTATTATCACGACGGGACAGTAACATTCGAGACGGATGTGAAGATCAAGGGGAGTCTCGATCCCGGCAATTATTCACTTTCTGCGGCGCTCCTTTTTCAGGCGTGCGATCCCACCATCTGTTTCCCGCCAACCACAAAGACGATTGACCTTGCCTTTACGGTGGTGGAGGGGGCGGCTCGATCAGACCGGAGCGAGATCGTGGCGGCGGTGGCCAAACCGGTGGCGCTGCCGAGTGACGATGATAACATCGATCTCGACACCATCATTTCCGCCGGATTCGGTTCCTTTCTGCTCCTCTCTATCAGCATGGGGCTTCTCGCCTTGCTGACGCCGTGTGTCTTTCCCATGATTCCCATCACCGTCTCCTTCTTCACGAAGCTGGGTGAAACGGAGGGGAAGAGTCCTGTGAAGCAGGCCACCGTCTATTCTGTCGGGATTATCGTTGCTTACACGGTTCTCGGACTGTTACTCGCAATGACGCTGGGGGCGTCGGGGGCGAACCAGCTCGCCTCCAACCCGTGGATGAACCTGTTCATTGGCGGACTGTTCGTCTACTTTGCACTCTCACTTTTCGGAATGTATGAGATTCAGCTTCCGGCGTCCCTGCGGCAGTTTTCCATGAAACAGGAGGGGAGAGGCGGCTACGTCGGCACCCTGTTCATGGCGCTCACTTTTACGCTCACATCGTTCACCTGCACCGTTCAGTTTGTCGGCCTTCTGCTTGTGAGGGCAATACAGGGCGACTGGATGTGGCCGTTTATCGGGATGCTCTTTTTCTCAGCTGCGTTCGCCATGCCGTTCTTTTTCCTAGCCCTCTTTCCGCAGTATCTCTCGAGGATGCCGAAGAACGGAGGTATCGGCAAGATTCGCCTGCCCCACGATTCAGAGACGACCACCGTCGGCGTGCCGCGGCTCGTTCTCAGTATCATGCTTTTCTCCTTCGCCCTCTACATGGGGCGGGGACTTTTCGGTCAGCCCATCCACGGGCTCATCGATTCCTACCTGCCGCCGGCGTCCCGGGCGGCTTCCGCTTCAGTGGCGAATGCAGAGACGCCCCACAGCGGTCTCGACTGGATTCTCGATTTTGACGAAGGGATCGCTGTGTCCGAGATGACGGGCAAGCCGATGTTCGTCAACTTCACCGGCTACACCTGCACCAACTGCCGGTGGATGGAGACGAATGTGCTCATCGAGCCGGAAGTGGTGAGCCGTCTCGAGGAGTTCGTGCTGATTGAACTGTTTACCGACGGCGGTCCCCGGCACATGGAATATCAGCAGATGGAGATCGACCGTTTCGGCACTGCCGCTCTTCCGTTCTACGTCATACTCAGTCCGGACAGCGAAGAGCTGGTACGCTTCCCGGGCCTGACGCGGGACACGGCGAAGTTTATCGATTTTCTCGATCGTGGCCTGTCTGCCGCCGACCGACTGGCTGCGGCCATCTGAGGTCTCCTTGTACAGATCCTTCCTCACGGCGATCCTGATCGCCTCGTCTCTATTCGCTCAGCTCGGAAAAGCGCCGCCGCTGAAATTCCAGATGGCGGACGGGAAGGAGACGACACTGAAGAGCTTTCTTGCCGACGGTCCCCTGCTGATAGATTACTGGGCACTCTGGTGCGCGCCGTGCCTCAAGGAGATGCCTCATCTGGACAAACTCCAGAAAGCATTTGAAGATGCGGGACTCACAATCCTTGCCGTTAATCTGGACAGCGAACGGAGTGTCTCGAAAGTGAAAAGCTACGTCCGATCAAAAGGATACACACTGCCGGTGGCCCTCGACCCATCTCAGGACAGTTATCGCCGGCTGAACGGCGTGGCTATGCCCTACGCCGTCCTCATCGATCAGTCCGGGGCGATTCTCTACCGCCACAGCGGTTTCGCCCCCGGCGACGAGCGAATCCTGAAAGAGAAGATTGAAGCGGCCCTACGATCTTCCGCGGGCGATTCCTGAGCATCGGTTCATTATGAGATTGCGCAACGCGATTCTGATTGGGATTTGCTCCGTATTGACTGCACAGGAGACACAGTTCTCCGTTGGTGTGTCATCATTCAACGGAGAGGCGAAGACGCCCATAATCCAGTTCGGGAGAAACCAGTTCTATCCCTACGACTTTGGGGAGCACTATCTCGATCTGTCGGCATGGCGGGGTGAATTGACTCTCTGGGCAAACGTTGAACTGAGCGGTCCGCCGAGGATCGGTCCCAGTTTTGCCGGATTGAGAAAACTGAGTCTCTCCTGGGAGAGAGACAACCTGAGCGTTATGGTGGGAGACCTCTACGGGCAAATCGGCCGGGGGCTCGGGCTGAACATGTGGGAAAACCAGAACATGGACTGGGACTCCACCCTCCGCGGCGCGTGGCTGAAGACGAAACTCCGGGATCGGTTCAGGCTTGATCTGATCGCCGGAAAGGCGACGGGTGGACGTCATCTCGGGGCAGCGCCGGGGATCGATCCGCGCCGGCGGGACTTTTCTGAAGACGAGACAATCGGCGCTGTGTCGGCGAAAATGGAGAACCTTTTCCCGGGATCCAACATCGGCGGCTATCTTATCTTCATGAACGGGAAAAGGTCGTGGTTCACATCACGGGAAAGCAACGATCTTGAGATTGTTACTGTAACATCGGTAAAGCCCGGCTTCCTGCTGGAATACGCTGGTAACAACTTTGATCTCTACTTTGAGGGGGTGGCCCGGTCTGCTTCCCTTCCTGACGTGGACAGCCTCTATTCAGAAACGCGCTTTATGTGGCACCATTATGAACGGCAAACTTCAGGGCGGGGACTCTATCTCGCGGGCTCCTACTATCCCGGCAACTGGGGGGTGACGGTGGAGCTGAAGGATTACCTTTTTGATCGGTCACCGCCTGAGCAGCGGGCGCACCTGCCGTTCAGGCTGGGACGGAGCAGTCTCGTGACGGGGCCTCCCAGCGGTTTCAGAGAGCATTCGTCGACTCTTCTCGCAAGGACGCCCCACATCATGGATCTGGACGATGAACTGGGCTTCCAGATCGAATTCAACAGACAACTTAATGAGAATCTGTTCCTCCTCCTCAACTATTCGCGGAGTAGCCGCCATACAGCGTTCGCCATAGAGACGGATGAATCGTTCAGAATCGCATGGCAAAGATCGGATCATGAGCGGCTCTTTGTCCCTTCCTCCGACTACGGTTTCTACCCCTTCCATGAGGGATACGCGGAACTGACATACCGGTACGATCCGCTCAGGCTCGATTTTACGGCGGGGCTTGCCCAATCAAGCGAGGTGCTGATATACCGGGCGCACAGTTTTTACAGGGCCGGTGCGTCGGAGTGGCTCTCGTCTCGATCAAAGAAGATTGAGCTTTTCGAGCGGAGGAACCTTTTCTCCATCCCGACAGAACTGACGATCGGACTCCCGTGGAACCTGTTTGTCTCCTTTGATATGGAACATCAGTGGGAGGCGTTGGCATTCGGATCAAAGACCTCCTTTACACCTCACGGTGAATCGAAGTCTGATAGCGTCAAGGCGGTGGACATTGACGTTGTGCCGTACTATTATCGGTACGGCGCCGTCACCATCGGCAAGGCTTCGCGCTTCTCTTTCAGCTTTCTGTTCGATCACGCCTCAAAAACGAAAACAGGCGACATCTTCAATTCCGACCCCGAACAGGACAACGCACTTGAAGATCTGTTGAGGCGAAACCAGATCGATCTCGCCAATAAGTGGTTCGGCATCGAAACGACACTCTATGTTACATCTTCAACGGTGGTATCATTCTTCTACGGTTCAGTTCAAGGCGGACTGAAATGTGAGAACGGCATCTGTGTCTACGTGCCCGGACTGGAAGACGCGTCCATGCTGTCGTTTACGGCCAATTTTTGAGCGCATCAAAAGTGTTATCGAAATCGCCTGTATTGCCCCAATGATTGCGGCAAGATCAAGTCGCCTACGTGCTGCGGTTCGGATATGGTTGCCCATGAGCATTAGGGAATGCTCTTGAACGAGACTGTCAGAAACTACGGTCCGACCCTCCATCTTGCCGTCGCAATGATCATAGTCGGTACGCTTGCCGCCTGTGCCGGCACGGGAGGTGCTACTAACACCGGTCCGAGAAAACAGCGGAACTTGATTACCGCAGGAGAACTTGCCACTCTTGAGGTGAGAGACGCATATGAAGCGATCCAGAGACTTCGACCGCAGATGTTGAGGGCGAGAGGGAGCATCGGAGTCGCGGTCTACGTCAACGGTATACGGATGTCCGACGGCGTCCGGTCCCTCAGCAACATTGCCCCGGCGTCGATTCATGAGATTCGCTACCTCAGCTCCTTCGACGCCACTGCTCGCTTCGGGACAGACGTTCCCGACGGGGCGATTTCTATCACAACTAAGTAGTCCTCCGTTCAGGGCTACGTCTGTGTTTGGGGTTCCAGCAAGGAGTGTCTGATGACAGCATATAAAAACTTTATCAATAACGACTGGTCGGCAGCGAAATCAGGAGAGACCTTCCCCGTTGAAAACCCCGCCACCGAGGAGACGTTCGCCGAAGTTCCCCGTTCCGGCCCTGAGGATATTGATTTTGCGGTCAGTGCGGCGAAGGACGCCTTCGACGGTTGGCGCTTGACCGACGCGGGAACAAGACGGTCCATTCTGAGAAAGATTGCGGCGAAGTCCCGGGAGCACCGAGATGAGATCGCGAATCTGATCACACAGGAGTGCGGAAAACCGTACGTTGAGGCGGAGGATGAGATCGGCGCTATTGCATCGAACTTTGAGTATTACGCTGAGTTGGGACGGGATCAGATCGGTCGCATCGTAGCGCCAAATTCGATCAGATCCATGTCTCTCGTGAAGTATGAGCCGTACGGGGTGGTGGGGTGCATCATTCCGTGGAATTTCCCGATGTCACTCATGGCTTGGAAGGTGGCGCCTGCGCTGGCGGCGGGGAATACGGTGGTACTTCAAC
>LUOC01000051.1 GCA_001626655.1 Fidelibacterota bacterium REDSEA-S14_B6
CGATCTTCTTGCTCATAATGCTCCCGCAGATGAGCGGGGTGGAGGCGATGGTATTCGTCTTGTCTCTAAGCGCGTACATTTTTCTGTCTGCGGGGCAGATTTCCTCTGTCTGACCGATGATGCTTACGCCCACATTTTCCACGATAGATCGGAACTCAGAAAGAGACAGATCCGTTCTGTAGCCGGGGATCGATTCCAGTTTGTCCAGCGTACCGCCGGTATGACCGAGGCTTCGTCCGGCGATCATTGGAACGGCCACGCCGCAGGCGGCCAGGATCGGAGCCAGCACCAGCGAAACCTTATCGCCAACTCCGCCCGTTGAATGCTTGTCCGCCACTCGCTTCGCAAGGTGGGAAAAATCCAACTGCTTGCCGGAGTCAATCATCGACTCCACCACAGCAAACGTCTCCTCATCGCTCATGCCGTTCTGGTAGGCTGCCCTCAGCCACGGCGTCATTTCAGAATCGCCGATATCCCCTTCGCTGTAAGCGCGGACGATCGTTTCGATCTCGGCTCGGCTGTTTTCTCCGCCGTCGGTTTTCGTCCGGACGATATGGTCGATGTTCATTCCGGATGCTGTTGCCGTTCTGAGGAACGGCGGTTCCGGAAGACAGTTCTCTCGTGCGTCGTCTGGTACGTCATCAGCATCCCCACACTGCCGAGAACCAGATTGGGCATCCACATGGCGATGCCGCCGTGGAGGTAATTTCGATCAGCCAACTCCTCACCTCCGATGAGGAAGAGATAGTAAAGTAGCACAAAGCCGAAACTGAGAACAATGGCGGTGAATAGGCCTCCCTTTCGTGTCATGATGCCGAGGGGAGCACCCACCAGAACAAAGACGATACACGCTGCGGGGAGTGAAAACTTTTTGTGGATTTCCACAACATACCGGTTGATGCTCCTTTCATACCCCTTTCTCATCTGGTAGTCTGTCCGGACGCGCGTCGCCAGACTCTCGAGATTTTGACTAAAGCTCCAGGGGCGGTTGGGATCAGCGATTGTCTCGGTTCTCTCCTCCTTTCTCTTTTCTTCGATAAGCGCCACCAGTTCTTCAATACTTTCAGGGATTTCGCTCTCGGGGAGCGTTGTCTCAAACTCGTCGATAATCCGTTTTTCGATGGCCGTGATCCTCTCTTCGTAGCCTTCAATTTTATCGAGCATCATTTCAATGTTCATTTCACGATCAGACCTCGAGCCTGTCTCCCGCCGCTGGAGCATCAAGTCGTCCGCGGGGATGGTGATCCTGTGGCGCTCAAACTGAATCCGCCTGTAGTTCTGATAATTCTTCACCTCCACCTCGTGAATCTCGCCGTTATAGAGCGTCACAAGAATGGCGTCATCGAGGGGTTTGAACGACCCTTCATCCGCCCGAATGGATGTCTGTGTTACGGTCCGATCCTTACCATATATGTGAACGTCCTGATATCTTTCCCCCCTTTTCCCCTTCACAATAAAACTGTACTGGGGGAGGTCATCGATGAAATATCCGGCTTCCACATTCAGGTCCGGCCGCTTCCTGTAGATGTCCCGGGCGAGCATCCTCGCTTCGTGGTTCATGTGGGGGAGGACACTGTTGTTAAATGCCATGAGGGGGAGTGCCACCAGCGCGGAGAACGCCAGCGCCGGCCAGAGGATTCGCGTAAAACTGACGCCGGACGATCGAAGAGCGGTAATCTCGTTATCCTCCGAAAAGCGTCCGAACGCCATGAGCGTCGCCACGAGGACCGCCACCGGCGCCGCCAACGCCATGATCCAGGCGGTGTTCAGCAGAAGGTATTCGAGAATGACGTCCAATGGGAGGCCCTTCCCGAGAAACCGGTCCACAGCCCTAAGCAGGAAATTGGTAAACAGAAGGAAGATGACAATGAGCAGCGCGTAGAAAAAGGGCAGGAAGTGCTCCCTCAATATGTACCTTGTGACCAGTTTCATCGGTTCAGGGACAAAGATACAGCCGTCAGCTCGCCTGTTACAACGGTATTAGGAGTTCCGCCTCTCATCATCTTGATCGGAGTTTAGCGGAGTTGGGTGAGGGACGGGACTTGAACCCGCGGCCACCAGGGCCACAACCTGGAGGTCTAACCATCTGAGCTACCCCCACCATTGTCACTGCCTCCGCCGGATCGGCCGGCCGATCTCATTCAGCACGGAGCAAAAGCGCGACAAGAATTTACGGTCTTGAAATGGAGAGTGTGAAACCGGATTGATCAGCTGCTTTTCAAGCCGATCTCCCTCAGTCGTTCATTGAGGTAACTCTCCGCGGTATGTTCTGATGAGAGTACAACATCATCTCTTGGGTGGAGGAAAAGAGGCATCGAATAGCGTGAAACTTTTTCGAGCTCCTCCGAGGGGTTTGCTACCTTGTGAGTGGTCGAAGGGTAGTATCCGTCCGACGCCATCTGAAGCATATCGCCTGTATTCACCACGAGCATCCCCGGATCGCACGACACCTCATGCCATTCTCCGTCAACATCTTTCACCTCCAAGCCGGGCTGCGTCCCTGAAGCCAGAACTGTGATCAGGTTGATATCTTCATGGTCAGCAGCCCTGACAGCACCTTCCTCCTCTTCACCTGTGAGGGGAGGATAATGGATAATACGAAGCAGATTCCGATCGCTTCCCAAGATCATCTCATTCAACGGCGTGGGAAAACCGGCTCTGACGTTTTCAGGAGTTTCACCCTGAATCCAGGCAAGAAGAGTTGAAGCAATCTCCACCAATTTGTTGTAGAGACTCTGCGTTTCCGCGCCGACCTCATCCGGAAGCCGTCCCCAGGGATAGACATGATAAAACTCCTTAAGATCTTTAACGGAGTATCCCTTCGCGTGCTCGGTAAGGAATGGGAAATAGCCATCCTGTTTTACCTTGTCAAACTGGTAATCGAACTTGGTGTCTGAAGCGAAAAATGCGGCCCAGCCTCCGTACAGTTCGGCGATCTCAGAAGGGGGGACAGGGTGGTTTTTCAGAACGCCGAATCCGGTTGTCCGCAGTGACTCTACAAACTGTGACGGTGCATCGGCCGATTGAAAATCTACAGTGAGAACGCCGGCGCTCACGATTCAGCCGTTTCCGCAGACTCAGACTGCTCCTCTTCCGACGACATCTCCACGTCATGTGAATCGAGCATCCAGATTCGTCCCAGCCTGTCCTTCACCTTGAACTGGACAGGTTGTCCCTGAATTTCTATCAGCTCCACATCTTCTCCGGCGCCGAGGCTCCAGCTCCACGCCGTCCGCTTGTCGCGAACCAGTTTCAGCGATGCGCCAATGGGGATATCGTGTACTCTTTTGTGGGTCGTCATTTCACCTCTCGTGAATCAGTTTTAATTGGGGAATATACCGCTGACGTCCTATAGCGAACCACCGGTCAACCGCCACCAGTTTCATCTTTGATGGACAGCGTAAGAACGAAAGTCGCCACAGGCTCGTCGCCCAGCTTGGAGGGGACCGTCGCCGTTACATTCACCATCGTATTCTGGCGCTCGCCGGTCTCTTTTGCACGGGCCGTCAGTTCTTTCAGCTGCGGCCCGTCAGTGCAGGTGAAAAAGACGTCGGCCTCTGCCCGTTTCAGATAGTCAGCATGAAAGTCTTTGAAGATGAATTTTTTCCCCTTCCCGATCCCCATGTGCCTGATGGCGAGGATCCCAGCTGCCAGATCGGCGCCTACCGTCAGCGCAGCAATGTAGAGCCCGCCCTCGTGATTTCTGGTTTTCCTCCGATGCGGTATTTTCACAACACACTTGTCACTGTCAATCTCAACCACCTTGGGTCGGCAAGCCCACAACAGTGGAATCTGCATGAAGCCGAAGGAGCGGATCATGAGCGTGGCCCGCGTTGTTGGGGAAAGAAAGCTCACATCAGTGCCTCGCACCCCTTGTGGCGATAACAGTCGACCGTATGGTCGTTCACCATACCCACCGCCTGCATGTGGGCGTAACAGACCGTCGAGCCGAAAAACTTGAAACCGCGCTGCTTCATGTCTTTTGCGATGGAATCAGAAAGGGGTGTGGTGGCGGGAATCTGAGTGAGCGAATCCCACCGGTTGATGATGGGCTCACCGTCTGTGAAATTCCAGAAGTAGTGGCAGAAATCCCCGAATTCATCTACTGTTTTCAGAAACTGTTTCGCGTTGTTAACAGTCGCTTCGATCTTCAGTCTGTTCCGGACGATCCCGGCGTTTTGCTTCAACTCCTCGATTTTCTCTGGGCCGTAATCAGCAATCTTCTCTGCGTCAAAACCGTCGAATGCAGCGCGAAAATTGTCGCGCTTATTCAGTATGATCTCCCAACTGAGTCCGGCCTGAAAAGATTCCAGAACAATGAACTCAAACATCTTCCTGTCGTCATGGACCGGCACGCCCCACTCTTCATCGTGATATCGAACGTAAATCGGTCTGTTCATGGGGACCCATCCACACCGCGGTGATGTTGATTTGCCGTTTTTGGACATAGGCCCGAACTTACTACGCCGAGTGGAACTGAAAAGAGAAAATGTTTGGTTCGGACGGAACGGTGGATGAGATTCGGAAGCGATTTTCGGAATACTGCGGCCCAATGAAAACATCAATAAGACCCCTTTTCTTATGCTTTACACTCTTCTCCTACCTGTCTGCGCAGGGGACTCTGCTCTCTCCTGAATTACGGGATCTTCTCCACGAGTCGTTAAGCGGTGAACGTGCTAAGGATCATGTTATCCAGATCACCCGCCACAATCGGATTCAGGCGTCCCGTGGCTACCGGAACGCCGCCCAGTATGTGTTGAGGCAGCTTCGCCGTTCGGGATTCTCGGACCGGAACGCTTATGTGGAGTCGTACCCCTCTGACGGCAAGATAACCTATCAGACGTGGCAATCTCCGTCGGGATGGGACCTCGATTTCGCCGAGCTCCGGATGATTGAGCCGTACGTGGAGAGGATCGTCGGTTATCCTGAGATCGGGATGAGCCTGATAACATACTCAAACCCGGGCGATGTGACCGCTGACCTGGTATGGGTTGGCGCCGGGACGAGTGATGAAGACTATATCGGGGTGGATGTCAAGGACAAGTTCGTACTGGCGACAGGCTATGGCGGATCGGTCCACCGCCTCGCTGTCTTGAAGTACAGCGCCAAGGCAGTAGTATGCTACCTGGATGATGACCGGGCGAAAGAGTTCCCCGATATGCTTCAGTACACTGGCATGTGGCCGAAATCGGAAGAGCTGGAAAATGTCACCTTCGGCTTCAACCTCACAAATCGTCAAGGCGAAAAACTTAAGAAACTTTTGGATGGAGGGGAGAAGGTTTCCCTTCACGGCATTGCCCGAGGGACAGGACTGGAGCCCTATTTCATGGATGTTGTGGTGGCGACGATCCCCGGTTCCCACAGCGCCGAGGAAGAGCTGATCTTTTCAGCACACCTGGATCACCCCAAGGAGTCGGCAAACGACAACGCCAGTGGCTCTGCGGCCCTTCTGGATATTGCCCACTCTCTCCACAACCTTATTGCTGATGGGCGGCTCCCCCGCCCGAAGAGGACACTCCGTTTCCTTTGGGTGCCCGAGTGGTACGGCACAATGGCGTACATCGACAAACATCCGGAGATGGTCGGGCCGGCCAGAGGCGGAAAGACGCTCGCCAACTTCAACCTCGATATGGTTGGGGAGAATCTTGAACTGCTCCATTCAAAACTGATCCTCACGCGCGTGCCTGACTCAGTTCCATCTGTCCTGAATGATGTGATAGCGGACATGGCCGTCATGGTAGACGGGATGGAGATCCGAACGCCCCGAGGGAGTCAATCGGCCTTCAACTATCGGATCACTCCTTACAGCGGCGGAAGTGATCACATGATGTTCATTGACCTGGACATCCCCGGCGTCATGTTCTCTCACTCTCCCGACTATACCCATCATACGTCCGAGGACACTCCGGACAAGGTCGACCCCGTAGAGCTCGAGCGGAGTGAGGTCATCGCATCGTCCGCGGCGCTCTACCTCGCAAACTTGGAGACGGAGCAGGCGCTGGAGCTGGTCGCGCTGTCAGGCGCAAACGGCGCCGGCCGATTGGGCGATGCCTTCAGAAGAGCACATACCCTGATCGCCGCAGATGATGGGATGGAAGTCGGCACAGCCTGGGCCGAAGCGGTGAATACTATGGATTACGCTTTGCTGACAGAGAGGGGCGTTCTGAATTCCATCACCAGTTTTAATGGGGGGGAGTCGGTTCGGACTTCCATTGCGAGCCTCAGCATGGGCCTGAGTCAGCAGGCGAAGACCTATCGTGAGATTCTCGCCTCGGTGGCGAAGAGGAAAGGGGCCAGCGGTAAAACTCCGCCGCCTGTTATCAATAAGGTTGATGAGCGCGTCCCCGTGAGGAATACGCGAGGGCCTCTCGCCTTCGACCTGCCGGGAAGTAAGCTTTCGAAAGCAGATGGTGGCTGGTACTCCAGCGATCAGTTTTCGTTGAGTTCAGAAGAGCGTTTCGAACTTGTGAACTTTGTCGATGGCAAAATGACTGCCACTGACATCCGCAACGCTCTCAGCGCTCAGTTCCGCCCGATCCGTCAGCGGGAGGTGAGCCGCTATCTTGACGATCTGGTGAAGGTGGGCGTTCTGGCGTGGAAGTGAACTAGGAGAGATCTCTCAAACATCAATGACTGAAAACACTGGCTTGGGGGCCAGTTGATCCACACCGTTTAAATCCGCCAGATTGATCAGAAATGCATAACTTGCGATCTCGCCTCCACACTTCTCCACGAGTTGCCCTACCGCTTTCGCCGTCCCGCCTGTAGCAATCAGGTCATCTATAATCAAGGCTCGGTCACCCGGCCCGATGGCATCTTTGTGAATTTCGATCTTGTCCGTCCCGTACTCTAATTCATATTCAACCGCCACCGTTTCAGCGGGGAGTTTCCCCGGTTTCCTTGCGATGGCAAAGGGGCAACCCAGTCTTAGTGCCAACGGAGAGCCGAATATGAATCCTCTGCTTTCGATTCCCACGATGACGTCGATCTCACTGCCTTCGAACTCTTCGCAGAAAAAATCGATGGACTGACTGAAAGCGTCTGCATCGAGCAACAGAGTTGTAATATCCTTGAACTGAATCCCCGGTTTTGGGAAGTCTGGGACATTTCTGATTGCGGCACTTATCTTGTTCTTATCCATTGACGCTCCTGTAAAAAGTGTGACATTCGCAATCCCAACTCGATAACGCCGGGACCGTGTTAACTATCAGAGTCTTGACCTTTTCTGCATTCTCCGCCATCACGGCAAACACCAGCTCGATACTCACCTCCTGTTCGCTCTCGTGCCAGCAGTCGTAGTCCGTACTCATCGCTATGCTTTGGTAACAGAGCCCCAGCTCCCGAGCTAACGCCACCTCCGGCACCGTGGACATGTTGATGATGTCACATCCCCACGATCTGAAGATCATACTCTCTGCCTTGGAACTGAATCTCGGTCCTTCGATGGTGACGACCGTGCCGGCGGGGTGAAAGGTCAGCCCCAGCTTGCCGGCCTGATCCTGGAGGACAGCAGAAGTCTTTCCGCAGAACGGGGTACCCATTGGGACATGCTGAACTTCAGACCCATCGTAGTAAGTGGAGACCCTCTTTGTTGTCCTATCGATAAACTGATCGGGGAAGACAAAATGCCCCGGCGCAATCTCTTCCTTCAGAGAGCCACACGCCGTCGTGGCCAGAACATGGGTACACCCCTGCTCTTTCAGCGCCCAGATGTTTGCGTAATAATTCACATTTGTGGGATTTATCGAATGTGCCTTGCCGTGTCTTGACAGGATGACGATGGGACGATCCGTGATCTTCCCCAGCACAAGATCAGAGCTCGGTGGACCGTAAGGCGTCTCCACTGTTTCAACAGAATAATCGTCTATAAAGGCGGGGTCTTCCAGTCCCGAGCCGCCGATGATTCCGACTTTGATTTCACCTGGCATTTCGCTGCTCCTCCAGAGATGTCGTGTATGGATAGCGTGCCACACCCTTTTCTGTGATGATTCCGTGGATCAATTCCGCTGGCGTCACATCGAAGGCCGGCGTGGCCACATCAATATCCTCGATGGTAAATTGGACATCTCTGATTCTAGTGACCTCGCTTGGGGCGCGTTCCTCCACCGGAATCTCCTCGCCGCTCTTGATCTCGAAATCGACCGTAGAGAGTGGCGCCGCTACATAGAAAGGGACGCTATGATGTTTTGCCAGGACGGCCAGACTGTATGTTCCGATCTTGTTCGCGGTGTCGCCGTTTGAGGCAATTCGATCCGCCCCGACAAAAACTCCGTCCAGATCATGTATGTTCATGATTGATGCTGCCATACTGTCGGTGATAAGCGTGAAAGGGGTTGCCGTTCGTTTCAATTCCCACGTGTTCAGTCGCGACCCCTGAAGCAGAGGCCTCGTTTCACAAACATTTACATGGACATCCTTCCCTTGGGCGTGGGCGTACTGGATGACGCCGAGGGCAGTTCCGATTCCGCTGGTGGCGAGACCGCCGGTGTTGCAGACAGTCATGACGTTGGCATCTTCGGGGATAACGCCGGCTCCATGGAGGGAGAGAGAGTGGCATCGCCCCAAATCGTCCCCCCTGATTTCATGAGCCAAATCTAACAGGTCATCTCTTAATTCAACGACACTCCCTTCGAATGTTTGGGCCCGGTCGATCATTTTATTCACCGCCCACTTGAGGTTGACGGCAGTGGGCCGCGTCTGGCCAATCGCCTCTGCTTTTTCGGTAAAGGTTTTCTTGAACTGCTCAACATCTTCTGCCTCAATTCTGTTTGCCGCAAGAACTGTGGCGTATGCGCCGGCAACGCCGATGGCCGGGGCCCCTCGAATGGCAAGCCGCTGGATGGCATCACAGACCGTGAGGTGATCATCTGTCTCGATGTATGTCTCTTCCAATGGGAGTTTGGTTTGGTCGATGAGCCTGACTTTTCCGTCGGCCCATTCAATGGTCGGAGTCGGTTCGATGAGCGTTTCAGCTATCACAATTTCTCCAAGATTAATGTACTACCGGTTAGGTTCAACAATGATCTTTAGCGAATCGGTCCCCCTCCGAATGAGATCAAATCCATCTTGAATCTGTTCCAAACCAATCTTGTGGGTAATCATTTCCGCAACCGGGATTGTTCCATCTGCGATAAGTGTCATCGCTTCAGTGAGATCGCCTGGCGCCGCGGCGTAGGTGGAAGTCACCGTGACATCTCTTTTGAAAAAGACGTCCGTAATATCTATCGGGACTGTGGTGTCCGGTTCACCGGGAGCGAACAGAAGAACGGTCCCTCCGTCTTCAATAGCCTGGAAACTGTTCAAGACAGCATCGCTGTTTCCCGTCGTCAGAATAACCATGTCTGCCTTGTGGCCAAATTCACTCTGGAGCAGATTCGGCAGTTCATTCATTGCGTCGGTCGTTCTATCCGCTCCGAACTGCTTCGCCCACGTCAACTTGCGCGACACGATGTCTACACCCACTACGGCCCGAGCACCGCTAGCTTTGGCTAAAGCGACATGCAATACGCCTGACATTCCAGTTCCGATGACAACAACAACATCGCCCTCTCTGACGCCGGCGCGTCTCTGCCCTCTGATGACGCAGCCGAGCGGTTCCGCAAATGAAGCCTCTTCATACGAAACATGGTCCGGGATTGAGCAGATGCCCAGTCTCGTATTGATTTCAGGCAGTCGTACATACTGGGAAAAACCCCCAGGGTCGAAGTTCGTTGACCTGAGTGTCTGGCAGACTGTTTCGTTTCCTCTCCTGCAGTTGCGGCACTGGAAGCACGGAACATGATGAGTGACGGCAACCCTGTCTCCTGAAGAGAGTCCATCTACGTCCGGGGCCACACCTACAATCTCTCCCGCCACCTCGTGACCGAGAACAAGAGGCACCTTATCCCTTCGGTACCACTCCATGAGGTCACTCCCGCAGATTCCGCTGGCGTGGATTTTGACGAGGCATTCACCCTCACCAATCTCAGGAATCGGCCGCTCTTCGATACGAACATCGCTGTTACTGTAATAGCTTGCGACAAGCACTACCTGAGGGAGCTCTTGTAGTTCTTGTACGCATCTTCAGGTGATACGCCCTCGACGACTACCGAACGAACTGCCTGAATCATGTCGCTGGGCGATTCAGCCTGAAAGATGTTCCGTCCCATGTCCACGCCTGCGGCACCATCGGAAATCGCATTATGTGCAAGCTGAAGAGCATCAGCCTCAGGGATTTTTTTCCCGCCGGCGATGACTACCGGAACGTGGCACACATTCACCAGGCGGCTGAAATCTTCGCAGTAGTAAGTTTTTATCATGTCTGCGCCGAGCTCTGCTGCAATCCGGGACGCAAGCGAAAGGTAGCGAAGATCACGATCCATATTTTTCCCCACGGCTGTCACTGCCAGTACAGGGATGCCGTATCGGTGTGCCTCATTGATCAGTTTCGAGAACTCCACCAAAGTTTGGTGTTCATACTCCGCGCCGACGTAGATGGAAAAGGCGACAGCGGAGGCGTTCAGCCGAATGGCGTCCTCCGTCGACACGCACAGTTTCTCGTTAGACATATCATCGTTCAAAATGCTGTTCCCACTCGAGACTCTCAGCACGATAGGAAGTTTACACTCCTTCGGGATGCAGCTCTTGAGAATGCCTCTTGTCAGCATGAGGCTGTCTCCGTGAGGAAGTAGCGGTACGATTGTTTTCTTGGGATCCTCAAGACCAGTTGTAGGGCCCATGAAATAGCCGTGATCGATAGCAAACATAACGGAGCCCGTACCGCTCGCAAGCCCCGGCAAAACTCTGTTTAGGCGATTACTTAGTCCCCAGCTCATGTTGTCTCCTGTCTGTTTCTGATTTCAATTTCGAGAGAGAATATACACCTTTCATCGCCTCCCCTTGCAAGTCCTCTTCGGAAGTTCGAGTTTACCGTCGAATCGGCGGATACAGTTCAGGTGAGGCTATTCGAATACGTCTAAGTCTTTTCCCGAAATTACTACGCCGTTGTAGTGCTGACGAATCTCAGTGAGGATTTCATCTTCCGTGGCGCCCCAGAAGATTTGATGGTAGAGAATCAGCCGATCCGGTCTTGCGCGATCGGCGATTTCTGCCAACTCCCTCGTTGAGGTGTGATAGGTGGAGTGATACGCTTTCCACTCCGGCGGTTTCAGCTGGAACTTCTCCAGCGAGTAGACTTCGTGGAACAACATATCACAACCGTTGCACTGCTCCACAATTGATTCACTGGGGGCGGCATCGCCGGAAATGACAATCGTCTTGTCGTTTGTCTCGAACTTATAGCCGTAAGCTTCTTTGACCTTTCCATGGTAGACCTTGAATGCGGTGATGGTGAGATCATCCCCCTCGTAAACAACGCCCGGACTGATTCGGTGAGCATTCACCTTGTAGCCAGTCTTGTTGTGGGGCTGTCCGCCGGTGGTTCGAATCTTGATGTCCTCTCTAAAGGCCCTTACTGTATTCCCCGCCATCGCCTTGATCCCTCGTGGGCCGTACAGCTCAAGAGGGTGTTCCCTGTCCAAAACCCACGGCGTGAAGATGAGATCAGCGAGCCCCACTGTGTGATCAGAATGGAGGTGCGTGGCAAAGGCGTGTGACAGATTCGGCATGTCAAGCTCCTCAATGCCGTTCTCGTACGCCTCCGATGCTCTTCGTACCACGCCCGGCCCGAAGTCAACGAGATACGGTTTTCCATTCGCTATGACGGCAATGGAAGCGCCCATTCTCTCCGGGTTGGCGTTGGGATTGCCTGTCCCAAGGAGAACGACCTTGGTCTGCGCCGGCGAGAAAGAGAGAAAGAGCGAAAGAAGGAGGAGGCTCCTCACTTCACGAACTTCTGAATTCTCATTCCAAAGTGAACGTCCCCAACATAGACGGAACCTTCCGAATCGACTCCCACATCGTGGGGCCAATCCATCTGGCCGTCGTACTGTCCGTATGAGCCGAAGCTGCCGAGAACTTCGCCTGACAGCGTCATCCTGACAATCCTGCTGCGCTGAACGCCCATGGGATTGGGGTCGCCGCCGTCCACGACATAGAGCGTTCCGTCGGCTCCGACTGCCATCCCCCACGGCCGTCCAATCTCTACAGATTCCCATGCGTCAACAAATGTGCCGTCTGACTCAAAGACCTGCACTCGACTGTTGCTTCTGTCTGCCACATAGATTCGACCGTTGTCGTCTCTGGCAATGCCGTGAGGCAGATTGAACTGACCGTCGCCTTCACCGCCCGTTCCCCACTCAAACTTGAACTCACCCTTTGAGTCAAAGACTGCCACACGATTGTTGCCGTAGCCGTCTGATACATAGACCGTTCCGTCCGGGGCGACCGCCAGATCTGTCGGCTGATTGAAGTGAGTCTCGTCCCACCCCGGCACCTTCTCTTCACCAAGTGTCATGAGGAGCTGACCGTCATGACTGAACTTGTAGACCTGATGATACTGAACATCCGTCACCCACACGTTGCTTTCCGAATCAACGGTAAGGCCGTGGGGCGTCAGGAACGAATCCTTCCCGAAACTGTTCAGCAGAGAGCCGGTCTTATTATCGATCATCAGGATTGTCGGCTCCTGAATGTTTTTGAATTCGCTGTCACTCCCGAGGTAAGCGGCGTTCTTCCCGCGGTGGAATGCAAAGACGTGGTTGTGACTGTCCACTTCCACGCCGGCGACCTGCCCGAGGATGAAGGCCGGCGGCATCTCCGGCCAGCCGTGAATAACCGAGTAACCCTTCCCGGCCGGCTCACAGGCGGTGAGCAAGAAAAAGG
>LUOC01000052.1 GCA_001626655.1 Fidelibacterota bacterium REDSEA-S14_B6
GCATCGCCGGGACCGGTTGTCTGGAGAAGCTGATGATCTACCCCCTTCGATTCCAGGAGCTTCTCGAGCTTGGGGAGCTTCTTGGCAGCCGTTCCTCTGCCGGCGGTGGGGTTGACGATAAAGAGAATCCTCATTCGGCCTCTTTCAGAGCGATACACTCAATCTCCACATCCGCGCCGAGGGGAAGTTTCGACACCTCCAGAGCTGATCGAGCGGGAGGATCTTCCGTGAAGAATTCGAGGAAGACTTCATTTAGCTCGGCGAACCTCGACAGATCAGTGAGAAACACCGTCAGCTTCAGAGCGCTCTGGAGAGATGAGCCGGCGGCAGTGAGGATGCCGTCGATATTGTTCAGCACACGCCGGACACGATCCTTGAAATTGCCCTCCACCATTTCTCCCGTTGAAGGATCGAGCGGTATCTGCCCCGCCGTAAATATCATATTATCGGTGGCCGTTCCCTGACTGTAAGTCCCCACAGCGTGTGGCGCGGAATCGGTTCTAATAATGGTTCTGGACATCATGAATCTCCCTTAAGTTTTTCAGCGATAATCTCCCCGGCCTTATCCAGCGCTTCAGTGAGCTTCGCCGGATCTTTCCCTCCGGCGATGGCAAGATGTGCTTTACCCCCTCCGCCTCCTCCCAGTTCGCTCCCGATTGTTTTCACGAGGTCGTTCGCCTTCGTTCCCTCGGCTACAAGGTCATCGGTCACCACACAAACGATAGAAGGCCGGTCATTAATGACGGCGCCGAGGACTCCCACGCCGGACTTCAGCTTTTCCCGGAGACGATCGCCCATCAGTTTCAGCTCCTCTCCATCAGAAGCTTGAATCTGATCTATGGCAACAGTGACTCCGCCAATCTCCCGAGCTGCACCGATGATGGATGTCAGTTCGTCCCCACTGTCCGACGTTCGGCGCTGCTTCAGCTCTTTCTCAATCTTTTTCCTCTGATCAATCAGCGCCTCAACCCTCTCAGCTATCTCAGCATCACTGCAGTTGAGAAGTGACCTGACCGCGTCCACGGCCTCAAAACGGTCGGCGACGTAATCGACAGCACCCTGACCGGTCACAGCTACGATTCGCCGTACACCGGCGGCGAGAGCCGATTCCTCGGTGATCTTGAAGAAACCGATGTCGCCGGTTCGGTCAACGTGCGTTCCGCCACACAGTTCCTTGGAGAAGCCGTCAATGGTGATCACCCTCACCTCATCCCCGTACTTCTCCTCAAAAATCGCCTCCGCCCCTTCCTTCTTGGCGTCATCGAAGCTCTTGACAGTTATGTCCAACTCGGTGTTCAGGAGTATCTGTTCATTCACCATTTTCTCAATCGCTCTCAACTCGTCCGGACGGATCTTCTGGTAGTGTGTCAGGTCGAACCGGAGATAATCGGGATGGACCAGCGATCCTGCCTGCTGCACATGATCTCCAAGGACCTCCTTCAGAGCCTTGTGGAGGAGATGGGTGGCGGTATGATTTTTCCTGATTTTTCCCCGTCGATTTTTGTCGATTGAGGCAGTGACTTGCGGTAAAGCAATCGTGTCGCCTTCACGCCATTCACCGATGTGCAGATGACTCTCCCCTTCTTTCACAGTGTTTGTGACGACGATCTCAAAACCGTCTCCGCAAATCGTTCCTCTGTCTCCCACCTGTCCCCCTTGCTCTCCATAGAAAGGGGTCTTGTCCAGCACAACAACAACTCGGTCATCATCAGCATGAAACCGCCGGACTGACGCTTCGGTCTTCGATTCCTCATAGCCGACGAACTGCGAATCGTCGCCGTCAGAGAGAGTGGTCCAGTGAAGCTCTGAAACGTCCATCTTGAATTTCCCTTCGCTCCGCCCCTTTTCTCGCTGATGCGCCATCGCCGCATCGAACCCATCAGTGTCCACATCAAGCTGTCGTTCCCGGGCCATCTGAACCGTCAGGTCCAGAGGAAAACCGAAAGTGTCGTATAGCTTAAAGGCCGAGTCGCCCGGAATGGTCTTTCCTTCGAGCTCGGCGACGATCCGTTCAAACTGCTCCAGTCCGCGGTCGAGCGTTTCGTTAAAGCTCTCCTCCTCGGCCTCGATCACATTCTTCACGTGCGCCTGCTTATCGCTCACCTCCGGATAGGCGTCGCCCATCAGTTCCACCACCGAATCGACAAGCCCGGCAAGGAACGGCTCCTCTCTCCCCATGCTCCTCCCGAACCGAGCGGCCCGCCGCAGGATTCGCCGGGCGACATAACCCCGCCCCTCATTTGAGGGAAGGACGCCGTCGGCAATGGAAAAGGTGAGCATCCGAACGTGGTCAGCAATTGCTCGATGCGCCACGAGGTTTTCTTCATAGGGAACGGACAATACTTTCTCCTGCGCGGCTATAATTGGACTGAACAGGTCAGTATCGTAATTGCTCGACTTCCCCTGCATCACCGCCGCAATTCGCTCAAGTCCCGCGCCGGTGTCTACGTGCTTCTTCGGCAGGTCTTCCAGTGTTCCATCGCTCAGACGGTTGTTCTGGATAAAAACGAGATTCCACAGTTCCCAGTACTGGTCAGAGGTGTTGACCCCATCGGCGCTCTGGGCGGAAGCGTCATCACCGACAAAGTAGTGAATCTCCGAACAGGGACCGCAAGGCCCTGTCTCTCCCATCTCCCAGAAGTTGTCCTTCTTTCCGAAGCGAAGTACACGTTCCGGGGTGATGTCTGTCACCTCTTTCCACAGTTCATCGGCTTCATCGTCATCTTCATAGACCGTCGCCCAGAGGCGATCCTTTTCCAGCCCAAGGACGTCGGTGAACAGCTCCCACGCCCATTCGATGGCTTCGGCCTTGTAGTAATCGCCGAATGACCAGTTTCCGAGCATCTCGAAGAATGTGTGGTGGTATGTGTCGTATCCCACCTCTTCCAGGTCGTTGTGCTTGCCGCTGACACGGATGCATTTCTGACTGTTCATGACGCGAAGATGCTTGGGCTGTTCCTTCTCGAGAAATATCCCTTTGAACTGATTCATCCCGGCATTGATGAACAGAAGTGTGGGATCGTCCACAGGGATCAGTGAAGCGCTGCGGACACGGGAGTGCCCCTGCTCACCGAAGAATTCGAAGAACCGATTTCTAATTTCTGATGCTTTCATGGTCGATGCCCGCGGGCGATAGAATCGAGTAATTTACACCGACGGAGCGAGGTGAGAAACTATGAAGGCGGTGTCATCGCTTTCCGGAGAAAGTTCGAGAATTATCCGTACACCATTAGTGGATCTTCAGTCCGCGGATGGACTGCTCCATCTGACTCCAAGTGAACCCCTTCCGCCTGAGAAAGTTGATGAGCCGCTGTTTCTCCTTGCCGTTCACCGTTCCGCCTGAACCGATACCCCGTTTTTTCAGCAGACGGCATATCAATTCTTCCGGCGGGAAATCCTTGTAGATTGATTCAACCGTCTCATCTATGATCGGTTGTGCCACCCCTGTCTGGAACAGCTCGCTCTTTAGGGCGACGGGGCCGAGACATTTGTTCTTCACCTTCTCCCGGGCAAAGACGGCGGCGAACTCCGCATCGTTGAGATACCCTTTTTTCAGAAGCAGATCTGTGGCCTTTTCGGCGATCTTGTCACTCCACCCCTTTCTCTTCAACCGGTCAGTGATTTCGCGGACGCTCCGGGGACGGTAACTGAGGAGATTGACGGCAGCCAGTTTCGCTTTCTCAAATTCATCTTCGTCCTTGAGCTCGGAAATCTCAGTTTCAGAAATCTCTTTGCCCTCACGAAAATCGCGCTGAAAAAAAATGCCTTCAGATACACTGAAGGCAAATTCGCCATCCACGTAGACCGACCGCCTGTCGGGCCGCTTCACGTTGACCTTAATGGCCGTGATCTCAGGCACTAATCGGTTTTGTCTCCATCGTCTGCCGGCGCCTCTTCCCCGTTAATTCCCAAGAATCCTTTCACCTCATGCTCGATTTTTTCACGAGTGTCACTGTACTCCTTGAGGTAAGCCTTGGCATTTTCTCTCCCCTGTCCAATCCGATCATCGCCGTAGGAGTACCACGCCCCGGACTTTTCCACCACGTTGGCGGTGACGGCAAGGTCGAGAAGGTCGCCTTCGTAGGAAATCCCTTCGCCGTACATGATGTCGAATTCGGACTGCCTGAACGGCGGCGCACATTTGTTTTTCACCACCTTTACTCGAACCCGATTTCCGACGGAAGTGTCGCCCTCTTTGATGGCGCCGATGCGGCGGATGTCCAGCCGCACGGAAGTGTAGAACTTGAGGGCTCGACCGCCGGGGGTCGTCTCGGGATTGCCGAACATGACGCCGATCTTTTCACGAATCTGATTGATAAAGATGACCGCGGTGTTGGACTTGGAGACAGTCCCCGTCAGCTTTCGGAGCGCCTGGGACATGAGCCTCGCCTGAAGTCCCACATAGCTGTCGCCCATCTCACCTTCCAGTTCCACGCGGGGGACGAGCGCCGCCACCGAGTCGATGATCACCACGTCCACCGCACCGCTCCGGACAAGCGTGTCGCAGATCTCGAGTGCCTGCTCGCCCGTATCGGGCTGAGAGACGAGAAGATCGGTGACGTTGATGCCCAATTTCTTCGCGTAGGTCGGATCCATGGCGTGTTCCGCATCGATAAAGACGCCGTAGCCGCCCAACTTCTGCGCTTCAGCAAGTATGTGGAGGGCCAGGGTGGTCTTTCCCGACGCCTCAGGCCCGTAAATTTCTGTTATCCTTCCCCTCGGCACGCCGCCGATCCCGAGCGCCGAATCGAGGGAAATGGCCCCGGTGGGAATCCCTTCAAGGCCGGCGACAACGCTATCTTCGCCGAGGCGCATGATGGAACCCTTCCCGAACTGCTTATCGATCTGCCCAACGGCGAGATCAAGCGCTTTGTTTTTCTTACTTTCTTCTTTGGTGCTCATTCGAACAGATCTCCTTTTTCAGTCCACGTCAGCTGAAGCGGTGCGGTGTCAACGATACGCTCGTGAACCTCCTGATTTGACAACGTGAATTTATTGATAACGGAAGAGATTATGAACGGTCTCCGTTCATTCGCCGATGATTCCGCCCCGAATGCCGCTATTTCGGGGCAAGCTGGTGAGTCCCCAGCAGTGAATAGACGGCGCCGCTCGGGAGCGTATCGCTCCGGTAAAAGCGAACTTTCGTAACAAGAGTCTCAACGGGGGCGTAGTCGGCCCTCAGGAAATTGGCTACATCGGGAGTCACTTTTTGAGGGTAGCGAATTCTCCCAATCGTCACGTGGGGGGAGTAGTGCCGGTCGTCGTTGGGATATCCCAATCGGTCCAGCCCCAAATCGATATCACCAACAAGAGTGGCGAGCGCTTCCACTTCGCCGCCGACGCTGAGCCAGAGAACGCGGGGCCGCTCCTTTTTCGGGAAACAGCCGACGCCGGAAACGGTCAGTGAAAAATCGGCGTGACGGCGGACAGTGTCCTCCAGCAG
>LUOC01000053.1 GCA_001626655.1 Fidelibacterota bacterium REDSEA-S14_B6
TCAACATTGTGCTAAAGGAGAACAAGTTTGCCGGCCTCAACGGTAATCTCAGCTCCAGCGCCGATTCTCAGAGAGGGTCGAATCTTTCCGGACAGATCAACTGGCGGACCGTCAGCTTCAACACCTTTGCCAATGTGGGTGCGAGGCGTTATGTTCGACAATCCTCCGGTGATTCTTACAGAACGATGCAATTTGATGCTTTTGAGAGTGTTCTTGATCAGGCTAGCGAAGGTAGTAGATTGGGAGATAACCTGTTTTTGAAGACTGGTTTTGAATATTTTATAGATCCAATGCAATCTTTGGCTCTCTCTACCACATTGAATGGTGGTGACGGCGGGAATGATGATCTCACTTCCACAGTAGAGTACAACCCTTTCGAGTCACAATACTTCCGGACCACTGACGGTGCAAACGATCGGGGCGGATATGACGTGAACCTCAATTATGACAGAAAGTTCAAGAATCCCAAACAGAAGTTCTCTTCTTTCGTTCGCTATTCCTCCGGTGGGAGTGATGGTTTAACTGAATTTTTTACAACCCCGGTGGCGGGCTTTGATGAGATGGTGCGGCAGAACAAAGCCAAAAACGGGAATGAAGGGAAAGATTCCAATTTCGAGTTAAAGGCGGACTATGTCCATCCGTTTGAAAATGGAAACGTTCTTGAAGTTGGTTTGGACAGTCGAATGCGCACTCGGGACGACAGCCAACTCGCTTTTGTCTTTAATGAGGGGACCAGTGCATTTGTAGATGACAGTCTATTCAGTAACCGCTTCATGTACGACGAAGACGTTCACGCAGCCTACGTCCAATTCACCACCACGGTGGGGATGTTTGGAATTACGGCCGGAGGGCGTTATGAAAACGTTGGAATGAAATCCCAGTTGATTAACACTGGTGAAAATTTTAAGAACCCCTACAATAGTTTTTATCCGAGCCTTTCTGTTTCAGCTGGGGCGCCCCAACTCTTGCAGGTCCAGGCAAGTTATGCCCGACGCGTGAATCGACCCCGCTCAAGGCAATTGAATCCATTCATGACTCGTCAGGACATGCAGAATATGCGGACAGGAAACCCTTTTCTGAAGCCGGAGTACGTGGATTCATACGAGATAAACTTTGGCCGTTATTCAAGGGGTCTTTCACTCAACTTTAGTCCTTACTACAGGCACTTGACGGATAAGATATCGCGCCACAAGATTATGACGGAAGAGGGGACCTCAATCGCCACTTACGAAAACATAAGCGAACAGATATCAAAAGGGGTGGAGTACAGTATCATTGGCTCCCTAGGAAAAAAGTTCAGGCTCGTGTTAAGCGGTAGCATATATAGGGACGAAATAAATACGGACATCTATGGTGAGGACTACAACAATACAGCTACTGGACAGCGGTACGTTATTAACTCCACATGGAATATGAATCCGACAACGGAGCTGATGTTTTTCATGTTTTATCGTCCGGCTCAAGAGATTGCAATCGGTCGGATGGGTTCAATGTCGTGGTCTGCGATCTCCCTCAAGAAAAAGTTTCTCGATGAGAAGCTAAGTATCTCAGCCCGTATGGGCGATCCGTTCAACCTGTCAGGCCTTTACTTCGAAACCTGGGGTGAGAACTGGTACCAAGAGTCAAGTCGTGATTTCTTCAGTCAAAGGATAACTGTTTCTCTTGAATACCGTTTTGGAAAGATTGAGGATCGAAGCAGGTTCAGCCGTAACCGCAACGGCTCTGAGCAAGGGAGCAGGGATGATTTTGAGATCTATTGATGGACGGTGGACGTTACACGTTACACGTTAGGTGTTAGGCGTTTGCGTTGATGGCGGGGGCCCTGACCGAGAAACGTAACCGATACGGGCATCGTAACCGAATACCGTTGAATATATAACGTAGAACGTAAAACGTTTAACGCCCCGACTGTCTCTGTCTAAATTAGCGCTGTAATGAGCGATCTCTCCACTGTTCTTGAGCGGTGGGAGCCGGTCATCGGGCTCGAGGTCCATGCCCAGCTCTCCACGAAGACTAAGATGTTCTGCGGATGCAGGAACGTTTACGGTGCGCCGCCGAACAGCCACACCTGCCCGACGTGCCTCGGTCTCCCCGGCGCCCTGCCGGTGGCCAACGAACAGGCGGTCAATTATGCGCTGAAGCTCGGTCTCGCGGTGGGGAGTGAGATTACGACATTCTCCCGTTTCGCCCGAAAGAACTACTTCTATCCTGACCTGACAAAAGGGTACCAGATTTCCCAGTACGACGAGCCGCTCTGCTCCGGCGGCGCCGTCACCATACGGTGGGAAGGGGCTTCCCGGGAAATACCGCTGACGCGTATTCATTTGGAGGAGGACGCCGGCAAGTCGATCCACGGAGAGAACGGGGACGGGACCAAGGTTGACTTCAACCGGTGCGGTGTGCCGCTGGTGGAAATCGTCTCAGATCCAGAGATTCGATCTCCCGGAGAAGCAAAGAGTTACCTTACGAGACTTAAACAGATACTTGAATATCTCGAAATCTGTGACTGCAACATGGAGGAGGGGAACCTCCGGTGCGATGCCAACATCTCTATCAGGCCGAAAGGGGAAACGGAGTTCGGTGTGAAAACAGAAATGAAGAACATGAATTCATTCCGCGGTGTGGAGCGGGGACTGATGAGCGAGATCGTCCGGCAGGCTGAAGTGCTGGATGGCGGCGGCGAGGTACGGCAGGTGACGCTTCTCTGGAACGAGGCAGAACAGAAGGCCGAAGTGATGAGGTCAAAAGAAGAAGCGCACGACTACCGCTACTTTCCCGATCCTGACCTTGTCCCCCTCTCTGTGAGCGAGGACGCACTTGAACAGGCGAGGTCGTCGCTGGTGGAACTCCCGGACGAGCGGGAGAAGCGGTTCATCACTCAGTACGGCCTGAAGGAGGACGACGCCGTGATCCTCACGTCAGAGACTTCACTGGCGGTGTACTTTGAAGCGACGGTGACTGAAGGCGCCGAGGCGTCCGATGCGGCGAAATGGATTCTTGGCGAGGCGCTCTCCATGATCAAGGAAGAGGAGGGGTCGATGGACTCTTTCCCGGTGGCGCCGGACAGATTTGCCGGTCTCCTCCGGTCGGTGACTGACGGCATTGTAAGTGTGGCAACGGGAAAATCTGTACTCCGAAAAATGGCATCCAACGATCTGACCGCCGCCGAGATTATTGAAGAAGAAGGGCTGGCTCAACTGTCAGACGAATCGGCTCTCAGCGATGCGGTGGCAAAAGTGTTGGAAGACAATCCCGATGAACTTGAGCGGTACCGTTCGGGGAAGAAAGCGCTCTTCGGCTTTTTCATGGGAGCGGTGATGAAAGCAACCGGCGGCAAGTCAGATCCGAAAGTGACGAGGCAGCTCCTCACCGACGCGCTTGAGGGGAAGTAGCGACGGAACTTCGGGCTCCTGAGAGAGTAGAAAATGCGATATGTCCTCTTTCGTTCAATCCAGATCATGGCCCTTCTGTCGGTGCTCTCCGGGCTCTATTTCGGCATTCGGGACAGGAACCTCATGCTGGAAGTCCAAGCCCTCGCCTGGGGCGCTCTGCTGTTCTACGCCGCCTACTGGGCAAACGAGCGATGGGGAAAGCAATAATCACTTTTTGTTTTTACATTCATTCAATGGTTAATCCGTAATCGGGAGGTGCAAAATGGCAATCTGGGACGATATCAAGAAGAACATAAAAGAGGTCGGCAGCGCCGCCGCTGAGAAAGCGGAGGAGTTGGGAAAAGTAGCCGCGACCAAGACTGAAGAATTGACAAAGGTCGGCAAGGCGAAACTGGAGATCCATCAGCTTGAGCGTGATCTTGTCAAATGTTTTGCTAGTATCGGCAGGTTTGTGTTCGACTCCACCGATGGTGAAAACGTCGCCAACTTTACCGGGAACGACAAATACTTCAAGTTTGTGGAGGAAGCGAAGGAGATTCGTGAAAGTATCAGTCTGAAGGAAGAGCGGTTGGAGGAGATACGGAACGAATACAACATCAGCGAAGAGGAAGAGAAGCCGGCCGAATCGACGGAATAGACGCACCGATTCGGAACCGCTTTCAATCTGAAATTGGTCTCA